>NZ_JBVVQX010000006.1:247351-354904 GCF_055811675.1 Mesorhizobium sp. WSM4808 | reverse complement strand
CCCCTGTTCTTCCACCCCCCCTTATACCCCCAGCAGGGTGGAACACCCTAGAAGGGGCTGGAAACCCCTTCCGGTTTTCCACACAAGCCAAAGCAAAGAAAACAAGGGCGAGCAGCATGAACCAGACAATCAGATATCGTGGAACTCTTCCGCTATTGAACTGGCTTAGGAAAAACGACGTGGACTCTGTCCAGGCAGTTGCGCGAGCGCTTGTGGACACGAAACCTGACGGCGGCGCGAACGCAGACGAACTCGATCGCGAAATGCGTCCGACTGTCGGCGAGCTGATGCGAGCGGCCAGCGATGCTTTCCGTGTCTATGTGCGTAATGGCGGTCGGCATGTCGGAAAGGGCTATCGACGCCTAGCGGGCAAGACCTATCGCGACGATGAATGGCAGTTTCTTGGCGACCTAATTTTCTACAGAGGCGCACTCAGAGAATGGGGGCAGACCAGGGCAGGAAAGAAGCTCAAGCCGAAGGACGACGTGAGGGGCAACGGCAAGAGCAAGCGCAGCGCCGCTAGATATATGAAGGTCCGGCCGACAACGCCACTTCCCGGTGACGCGGTAGGGCTGGAACGCGTGGCATGCCTGCCTACTGGTGCAGGTGGCAACGGTGCGGCCTACGACCCACTTCCCGGAGTCGAAGATAACCGCGCCGAACTCGCCCGCCTTATGGCAAGCGCACCACCGATTACGAGGCATCCGACAGTCACGGCCAAGGGGGCCTACTTCTTCGGTGGCATCTCGCGTCCGAAGCAGGGAACGAACTCCGGCACGGTGGGAGTATGGGACGCACCAGAAAAGCCCAGAGGTGAAGCCAGGGAAGTGTTGGACGAAATGGCTGCGGGCGGTTCGTTGAAGTCCCTCGGCGTGCGGCTGGGGTATGGCCCGCAGTACGCGGATCGCGCAGCCAAACGTGCCTTGCTCGATACCGCCAAGATGCTCGTTGCGATGAATGACAACAACGGGAAGACAAGTATCGCCGCATAACGTGCCAGATCGTGGCGCGTTGTAGCGTATATGTATGAGAATATTGTTGGGCGGCGCTTTTGCGTCGCCTTTTTCTTTGCCCAAAATTCAATCTTATCGACATAAGGAGGCCGGACATGGCCGAATGGACAGCCCGCGACTTCAGTGTCGCGGAAGCCGCTGCCTTGGCCGGACTTCGGCGCGGCACACTAGACGCATGGGTGCACCGCATTCGTGACGCAGAAGTTCTCTTCAGCGAGCGCCGCAAAAGTCGCCGCTGGTTCAGCCCGCAGGACATTTGCATTCTTCGCGTCGGCTACGAGCTGGAGCGCGCCGGCCGCAATTGGCTGACCGCAATCGCGCAAGCGTTCGAACACCTGCAGCACCCGCCGCCAGACGATGCAGTGCTGGTGGTCGACGTCATGTCTGTTTCGTCAGCATCCGGCCGCATCATATCCGACCGCGACGTTGAGCGGCTAGCCGTCGACAAATCGAAAATCCTCATTCCGATCGGCACCATCTCTGCCGACATTATCGCGCGCTGCGCCGAAATTTATGGAGGCGCCCTTGTGGCCGTTTAAATCCCGCCAACCCGCCGTCGAGCAGAAATCCCTAGCTGCCCCTGACGAGGAGCTGTTGGCCATCCTTGGCGCCACCGTGACCGGTACGGCAGCTGTATCGGCCAGCGTGGCGCTTACCGTGCCGGCAGTGTCCGCCGCGGTGCGCGTGCTGTCCGAAGCAGCAGCGACGCTCGACGTCCGCGTACAGCGGAAGGACGGCGACGCGTGGGTTGACGACGAGGAACATCCAGCATGGTGGCTCCTTCGCGGCGATGCCTGCCCATGGTCTTCAGGCTTCGAAACCATCCGCGACCTTGTTGCCGAGGCGCTGACTCGCGATGCTGGCGGCTTGGCGTGGGTCAACCGCGTCGAGGGCAAGCCTGTCGAGATTATCCACTATCGCGACCATGTCATCTCGGTTGAGTACGCCGATACCGGCGAGCCGACATACCGCCTGTCAGGTAAGGCGGTTACGGCCAGTGACATCATTCACCTTACGGGACCATTTGCCAAAAGCCCGTTGAATATGGCGGCTGAAGCAATCGGCGTCGCTCACAAGATGGAGCAACATGCAGCGAAGCTATTCACCAGCGGCGCCAGGCCGGCTGGTGTGCTCCAGTTTCCTACCGGCGTTAAACTTGGCGACACGGCACTGGCCAAAATCAAGGCCGGCTGGAACGCCGCTTTCGGTGGATCCGGTAACGGCGCCGGTACGGCGATTACGTGGGATGGCGCAGAATGGAAGGCCTTGTCCTTCTCCAGCGTCGACAGCCAATTCCAAGAGCTTCGGACCTTCCAAGTCCAAGAGGTGGCACGCGCGTTCCGGGTACCGCCGGGTATGCTTTACGAAATGTCGCGGCAGACATGGTCGAACATGACGCAGGCGACACGCGAGTTCTTGGTGTTCTCGCTAGAGCCGTGGCTGCGGTCACTCGAGGCCGCGCTTACCAGGGCGCTCATCGCGCCAGGCGATCGTAAGACGTTCCGTATCTGGTTCGAACGTGATGACCTCACCCGTGCCGACCTAGGCGAACGCGCAACAGCCTACTCGTCCTTAATTACCAGCCGCGTCATCAATCCAAACGAAGCTCGCGAGTGGGAGGGCATGCCGCCTTATTCGGCCGGCAATGAATTCGCCAATCCCAATGTCAGCGGCGTCAAGCCGGCAAACGACAATCAACCTGTAAAGGCAGCCGCCTAATGGAGCGCCTATTCTTCGAAACTAAGTTTCTTGCCGGCGATGCTGGCGAGATTGAAGGGCTGGCTTGGCCGTTCGCAACACCCGACCGTGTCGGCGACGTTATCGAAAAGGGGGCATTTGCTAACGCTGCCTTGCCGCTCCCTATGCTGTTTGGCCACGACCCTGACGATCCTGTTGGAGCGTGGACTGAAGCGACGGAAGCCACGGACGGATTGCGCCTTAAAGGCAGACTCCTAGTCGGTGAGGTGCGTCGCGCCGACGAAGTGCGCAGCCTAGTTAGGGCCGGTGCAGTCCGCGGTCTATCCATCGGCTTTATCACCAAGAAGGCGATGCCCCGTAAGGGCGGTGGACGCCTCATAAGTTCACTTGAATTGCTCGAGGCATCGCTCGTTGCGATTCCCATGCATCCCGGCGCTCGGGTTACCAGCGCAAAGTCGGCGGTGCGCGCGCTTGAACTTGCCGCCGCAATTAACAGGCTCGCTGCAGCGATCCGAAACTAGGGAATATTCCAAACATGCGTAATGCAAACAACGCCCTTGTCACCAAGGGCGAAGACGAAAACGTTGACACCATCGTTACTAAGGCACTCGCCGATTTGCAGAAGTCGGTTGATGACCGCCTTAAGGCAGTCGAGACCAAGACGGCTGCGAACGACAACACCAAGCTTGTCGACCGTCTGGCCGCCGTCGAAACCAAGCTCAATCGCCCTACCTTTCTCAAGGGTGCCAACGACAACGAGCCGACCGAAGAGCGCAAGGCTTTCGTTAGCTATTTGCGCCGCGGCAAGGAGTCGATGGTCGCCGAAGAGACCAAATCCCTCCGAATTGCGGACGACACGAGCGGTGGCTATTTCGCCACAGCCGAGTTCACTACGGAAGTCATCAAGGGCATTGTAGAGCGTTCGCCTATCCGCCAGGCGGCTCGCGTTGGCAGCACGGCTAGCAGTTCGGTTCTGTTGCCTAAGCGCACCGGCCGTCCGACCGGCTATTGGGTTGGTGAAACCGAGACCCGCACCAGCACAGAGTCGGCTTACGGCCAGCTTGAAGTGCCAATTCACGAAATGGCTTGTTACGTCGACGTTTCGACGCGCCTGCTTGAGGACGCTGCCGTTAACGTCGAGAGCGAAGTTGCTTTTGATCTTGCCGAAGAGTTCGGGCGCCTCGAAGCCGCTGCCTTTATGGACGGCGACGGCGTTAAGAAGCCGCTTGGTGTTATGGCGACGTCTGGCGTTGCATACAGCTTCACCGGCAACGCTTCGACGCTTGGCACTGCACCAGCCGACACGCTCATCGACGCCTTCTATGAGCTTTCCGCTTACTACCGCAACCGAGCGGTTTGGATGATGAACGGATCGACGTTGGCGGCCGTGAGGAAATTGAAAGACGGCAGCACGGGCGCATACCTGTGGGCGCCGGGCCTTAGCGCTTCGACTCCGGAAACGATCCTTGGCCGTCCGGTTATCGAAGACCCAACGATGGATGATGTTGGCGCCGCTGCGGAGCCGATCGTTCTTGGTGACTTCGATTCCGCGTTCCGCATTTATGACAGGCTCAACCTGTCCATCATGCGCGACCCGTACAGCCAGGCCACCTCTGGTTTGGTGCGCTTCCATGCGCGCCGCCGCGTTGGCGCCGGTATGGTTTTGGCCGAAGCACTACGCAAAATCCGCTGCGCGACCTCGTAAAACTACATCGCCTGCGCAATGCAGTTAGGGCGGTCCCAGACCAGTGGCCGCCCATTTCCCTTCAAATCATAGGAGCGCACATGCGCGATCTAGCTCACAACCTTGGGGCTGTTAATGCCCTTTCGCCTGCCGTGCAGGCTGCCACTATCAAGGGCAACGCAATCGACTTGCTAGGCTTCGACAGTGTCATGTTCACTGTCGTTACTGGCGCCATTGCCTCTTCCGGCAACTTCACCATCACAGTGCAGGAATCCGACACTACGACTGACGGCGACTTTACTGACGCTGCGGCTTCGGCCCTGATAGGCTCGAGCCTCGTCAACCCGCTCACTGCGGATGGCGCGTTCAAGATCAGTTATATCGGGTTCAAAAGGTATGCCCGTATCGTGGCAACCAAGAACTCAGGCACGTCGATTGCGGCCGGCGCTGTTGCTATCAAAGGCAGAGCCTACAGCAAGCCCGTAGCCTAACCCCATCCGGCGGGGGACATTTGAGGGCACCGCTACGCACGTAGCTCACGGGCCTGCCCGACAGCGAACTCATGGATGCGGCCCGCCAAGGTCTTCAACGATCCGTTCAATCCATGAAGGTCCAGATACCAGCCGCGCCTCCTTTCCTCATGGGTCACACCATGAGCGTCGGCTAAGGGTCAATTAGCGGGTGGCATGCAGGACGCTGCCATCCGCTTTCAAAATAAAAAGGGAGGTGGCTTTCGCCAACCTCCCGGTATTCTAAATTGACTAACGCTTTCGTCGCTTTTTCTTTTCTTCTCCTTCCTTGTTGAAAAGTGCCCAAGTCTGTCGAGCAATAAAAATTACGTTGCTCAACGCGCGAATAAAATCACCGAGGTCGAAGCCCTCCATGGTTGTTTCTCCTTCTATTTACAGTTTGCTTCATCAGCATCACCATTTTTTCTGGTGCATTGGCACACGCCTTAACCGGCTCATTCCGGCAGACGCGCCAACACCCACACCATACCATAATTCCGACGAAAGAAAACGATGCCCAACGTCATATGCGCGTGCGGCTATAGCATGCCAAAGGGCGTCAAATGCCCGTGCCAACAGCGCAACGCCAAGACACGCCAGGCAGCCAACGACGCCAAGCGTGGCAGCACCTCCGAGCGTGGCTATACTGCGGAGTGGCAGCGCGAGAGCCGAGCCTTCCTGGCCGCCCTAGGCGCCCCGCTATGCGCCTGTGGCTGCGGCAGGCCAGCCAACATGGTCGATCATATCAAGGCGCCGAAAGGCGACATGGTACTGTTCTGGGATCGCACCAACTGGCAGCCCTATAACCGTGGCTGCAACAGCAGAAAGAACATACGCAGTGAGGGTGGGTTCGGGCGTTAGCGCAACGATCTCGCTATGCTTTCAACCTTTGAGATTGCGTCATCGATACGACGCTTCGCCTTCTGGCCGTCGTCATGTGAAGCAGCGCTTCTAGCTGCTGCCAATTCGCCTGACACTACAGCAGATAGTTCACGCGAAGCACGCTGCATCTTACGCTTGATCTCTTCTAGCTCCATCATCGCCTCCCTTTTGCCGGGCCGACAATGACACGCCCCCACCAGGTCGGCAACTTTTGTCGACTCCTCCCTAACCACTCGCCCCCACACAGTTCGCAATAAATCGAAAATAGGAATTTGGACCTATGGCATTAGTCATTGTCACGGCGCCGTCTGTCGAGCCGATCACGCTTGCGGAGCTTAAGGCGCATGTCCGCGTCGACCATAGCGACGACGACAGCTTGCTCGTGGCAAAGGGCCTGGCGGCACGCCAGTACGTGGAGCGCTTCGTCGGCAAGCCGCTTATTTCGACCACCTATGATCTGGTTCTGGATGCCTTCCAGCGCGGGCCGATGCAGATCCCCAAAGGACCGCTTCAGGCTGTGACGTACGTCAAGTATGTCGACGCAACTTCGGGCTTGGAAACGACGCTCGCAACCGACCAATATGCCGTGGATACCGCAAGCGATCCGGGTTGGATTGCACCGGGTGATGTCGGCTGGCCGGCAACAACACCAACCATCAACGCTGTCCGCGTTCGCTTCATTGCTGGTTACGGCGACGCAGCAGAAGACGTCCCGATGCCATTGCGGGAAGCCATCCTTCAGATCGCTGCCCAAGAATACGAATGCCGGGAGGCTTCGTCACACGGCGATAAGGCAGCCGCAATTCCATACGGAGTCGGTGACATCCTGTCAGAGTACCGGGAGTGGTCCTTCTGATGCGTGGACGAAAGGCGACAGTTACGGCGCTCGACGGCGCACTATCGAGGGTGCCGCCACCACCAAAGGATATGCCTGCACGCGCTACTAGAGAATGGCGGAAGGTGCTCGGCGTGCTGGTGGAGCAGCGAAAGATTGCTGATCATGAGCTGCCTCTTGTGGACGCCTACTGCCGCGTCGTGGACCACATCGGCGCCTGCGAGGTAGCGATTGCCGAGCACGGATTAACGATGGTCTCGCCGTCAGGTGAGACCAAGCGCCGACCCGAAACCACTCTCTTGAAGGAATACCACTCGACGCTCGCGCGCCTCGCAGACGCTCTTGGTTTGGCGCCAGCGTCAAGAAGCAAAAACAAAGGAGGCGCCATTGGAAACGACGACGCCGACGACTTGGGGGACATCTAATGCGTGGATCTTCGATGACAGCCCAATACCCGACCCGCACGGCAAAGGTGAGCGTGCAGTCCGTTTCGTCAAAGCGCTCCGCCACCCAAAATCAAATCTTCCGGGAAATGCTTTCCAGTTGGACCGCTGGCAAGAGCGCATCATCCGCCGCGTCTACGGCGACACAAAGCCGGACGGCACACGTCGAATCAAGACAGTCTTTGCGCTAATCCCGCGCGGCAATCGCAAGACAACGCTTGGAAGCGCTCTCTGTCTCGTAGGCTTGGGACCAGAGCGCATCCCGCGTAGCCAGGTCGTATCGGCGGCCGTCGACCGCGATCAATCCCGTATCGCGCTCGAGGAAATGACCGGCATCATTCGGGCGCATCCTCGCCTTGAAGAAGCGTTTCAGATTCAGGATACAAAGAACCGCATAACGCATCGTAGGAGCGGCGCGTTCTATAGAGCGATGTCGGCTGATGCTGCCACTGCTCACGGCAGGACGCCTGTCTTTGCGCTCGTTGACGAGCTACATGCCTGGAAGAAGCGTGACCTTTGGGACGCGATTAAAACCGGCTTGGTGAAGACACCAGGCTCGCTGCTTGTGGTGACCACCACAGCCGGCATAGGCCGCGAAAACATCGCTTACGATATGTACAGCTATGCGCGGCAAGTGGCATCCGGCGCCATCGAAGACGATGCGTTCCTGCCGATCTTGTTCGAGGCCGACAAAGACGAAGACTGGCGCGACGAGTCAGTGTGGCATCGGGTCAATCCCGGCCTGTCATGCACCCCGTCATACCCTGACGTTGACGGTATGCGGCAGATGGTGCGGGAAGCCGAACACCGGCCAGCCGATCGCGCCATGTTCCAGCAGTTGCACCTCAACATCTGGCAAGATGGTGCAGCCAATCCTGAGTGGGATCTTGGCATATGGGATCAATGCGTTAGCGAAGTGGATCTAGAGGCGCTGCGCGGTAAGCATGCCTGGCTTTCCGCCGACCTTGCCAAGCGTACCGACCTCGCAGCCGTTGCGGCCTGCATAGAACTAGAAGACGGTCGCTATGCGCTGCACGTGCAGTCGTTCGCGCCCGAGGAGGGCATACGAAGGCGAGCCGATAACGACAGTGCACCGTACCAACTATGGGCGGAACAGGGCTACCTCACGGCCTGTCCTGGTGACATCGTCGACCGCGGCATTATCGAAGAGCACATACGCCGCTTGTGCGGTCTTCTGGACGTTCAGGAAGTCGCGTTCGATCAGTATCTAGCCCGCGAAATCATGGAAAACCTCGAAGCAGATGGCATCCCGGTTGCGGCCTTCCCGCAGACACTCGCCAACTACGCTAAGCCTGTCGATGACTTTGAGCAGTTGATGCTTACGCGTCACGTTGTACACGACGGTAACCCGTGTCTCCGGTGGGCAATCGGCAACGTTGTGATGATGTCCGACCAGTCTGGCAACAGGCGACCAAACAAAGCTCGTGCCGCCGACCGTATCGACCCGGCCGTCAGTGCCATCATGAGCTGCGGACGCGCTGTGGCGGGCGCAAGCGGGCTGTCCATGTACGAAACCGCCGACGAGTCGGCCTTCCACTTCTAGGCATTAGGAACCCCACAAATGACCACCACCCAACGCGCCTCGGCGCGACCGCACAACCGTGCTCAGCCACCGGCCACGAACGTACTAGATGAAGACGGCTGCAGAGTGCCGAGAGGGTTTTTCCCAACTGACGCGGCACCGGCCGCCGAGCGCGTCGAGAAACAACCCGACGTCGCAACCACCCCTGAACAGATCGCCGATGCCTGGGGCATGACCTACGGCATGATCGGCCTTGGAGCTCGTTTATCACAATGACAAACTATTATGTTCGCTCGGGCGCTGCTGGCGCCGCAACAGGTGCCGATTGGGCAAACGCCTACCTGACGTTGGCCGCCGCACTATCGGGCAAGGCGGCCGGCGACACGTTCTATGTTTCGGAAGATCACGCCGAGAGCACGAGTGGTTCTATCACACTGACGAGCCCCGGCACTCTTGCCAATCCCTGCCGTATCCTCTGCGTCAATCACGCGGGGTCCGTCCCGCCAGTTTCGGCAGACCTTGCCACAACCGGGCAAATCTCAACGACCGCTGCTGGCTCGATCACAATCGCCGGCTCCTGCTTTGTCTACGGCGCAATTTTCAATGTTGGGTCATCCGGCGCCCCCAACTTCGTCACGAACGGAGGGGCATCGACGTCGCAGGTTTTCAAGAACGGCCGCATCAACCTGATCAGCACAGGAAGCATTTCGCTGGGAACGGCAGGCAACGGCGCCTGCTTCTGTGTGTTCGACAATACTGTCGCCAACTTCTCCAGTGTTGCAGCTGGCATATTGGTGAACTGTGACTTTCGCTGGGAAAACACGGCTAACCCTCTTCCTGGGCAGGCTCCGACAACCCTATTTTCATTTACCGCAGCCCGTGGTGCGCACGTCGAATGTCACGGGGTCGACTTCAGTGCCGTCGGGTCGGGGAAGGTTTTGGTCAGCCCGGTATCAGGTACTGCGGTGCGAGCACGTTTTGTGGATTGCAAACTGAACGCATCCGTCACGCCGCCTTCGGCGCCCAGCTCTCACGGAACGGCGGAAGTCGAACTCATCCGCTGTGCCAGCGACGGCACTAACTATAGGCATGGTCGCTACACCTATCCAGGCTCGCAGATCGAGGAAACGACCGTAGTTCGAACTGGGGGCGCGTCGGACGGGACGACGCCGCTGGCTCAGAAGATCGTCACCACGGCGAATGCATCTTTCCATCTTCCATTTGAAAGCCTTCCGATCGGTATTTGGAATGACGTCACGGGCTCATCCGTCACGGCAACAGTGCAAGGTATCTGGGGCGGCGGCGCGGTCCCCAATGATGATGAAATCTGGCTTGAAGTCGAATATCTCGGCGACGCGGCTTCGCCGCTTGCGTCGTTTGTCAACGACAGCAAAGCCGACGTCCTCGCATCAGCCGCTGGCCAGACCGCCGGTAGCGGCACGTGGGGAGGAAGCACCACCAAGTTCGAATTATCGAAGGCGTTTACCGCACAGCAAAAGGGCTGGATTTTCGTCCGTGTCAAAGTCGCGAAAGCGTCATCGACGTTCTACATCGATCCGAAGGTGACGCTGACATGAAGTCTCAGCGATAGGCTTTCGTCATCCCTGATCCGGGCTTTCCACCCTCGTAAACGTCCTTCCACCAAGGTGGATCCCCCGCAGGCTGAGTCGGAATTCCCATACCTTTTCTGCGCCCATGACAATGACGAAATTGCACCCCGCTTCCGCACGGACAGTTGGAGCCGCGACGGAACATTGGAGGCGCTTTAAAAATAGGCAGGTCGCCGCCCCATATTTTCATGTCTTTAAATATCGCCCCCCCGGAAATGAACGTCGGCGAAAAGACGGCAGTGTCTTTCAGCGTGTGATGCTGGTAGTCCGCGCCCTCAAACGCACGTAAAATTACAGACGAAAAATCGGGGCCAATCGCACCGATTGGGGCTTTCTGGCCTTTGCGCACTACGATGGCGGCTGCCGCTTCTTCCAATCGTTCGGCGGCTAGCCTCATCCGCTCGATCGCCAGTTCCCTCAAAACGAGGAGCGGCTTATCCTTTTCCAGAAAGGACTCGATTATGCTTACATCCGTGTTTCGGATGCCTTCCTCCGATCCCCACGCGCCGAATCCCCTGCCGCGAGGCACTTTGATCTCGTGTCGATAGGTGCGCTTTACTCCTTTGAGGTCGCTCACCGGGGCGTTTTCGATAATTGCCAAAAAAGGAATTGCGACGGTGCGCCCGAGGATATCCGCTCGGTAGTCGAAACCGTTAATGACGACTGTCAGGGCCTTGTTTTTGTCGCTGAGTGCTCTGAAATTGGGATGCTTAATCGACTGCTCGTTTAGAGCGTCACATAGACGGCTCGTGAACTCATCTGGCCTGAGGCCTAGTTGGACCAGCTTTTCTGTCTCTTTCTCGAGGAAAAGCTGGGTGTCCCATCGACTCGCCCGCGCAAGACCCGTGAACGCCACATGGCATTTGAAATGATGGTTCGCGGCAAAAATCGCTTTGTTGAAATCGTCGTCGACCAATTGGCCATTTGCCGTAAGCCGGCGATCGGACGCTACGATCCATTCCATCTTCGATGTCGTGAGAAGCGCTAGAACTAACGTCATTGCCGCCGACCCTCAGAACCAAGCCAGTCCTTCTTTTCGCGCTGCCATGTTGCGCAAGCGGCGGCGCTCCGGTGAACACCTGGCAACATTACTGCTTCGAGCGGTCGGGCTCAACGCTTCGGCTCTATGCTGGGTGGCGTCATGGAAAACAGTTCGACCACCATCTTGGGAAATGCCTTGTTCATGAAACGCCGGCCCCTCCTTGCGCTCGCACGCCTGGCCCGCCTGCTATGTTGGCTTATCGACAAGCGGGATCTTTCGCTTGGGCGGGACATAGGCGCTCACCAGACGGACGACATCGTCCTTCACTGTCACCGGCCCGCCGAGATCGACGGTCACCTTGTCCCCGTCGATCCTCGTAACGTCGCCGATCAACTCGATGGGTTGGCCCTTCTTCACCTTGGTCGTCGGGTCGACAATCGAATGTGGGAAGCCATAGCTTGGTATCGTGACGCTGACGCGATCCTCCGTGACCCGCCTTCGCACCGTGGCCATGATTGCCACCTCGTCGCCAATCTTGATGCCCCTTGCCATAGGCAGAGTCTGGGGCGGGCCAAGGCTTAGTCAAGGGATTGCTAATGTATCAGTGGCTCGTGTAGTTGCCGTCAACCACGCCACCGAGGTTCTCGTTTAAGCTTCCCTTTATGAGGGCCACGCCCTTGCCATGCGCGTCGGCGCCATCGCAATACGCAGCGATGGCGATGCTCAGTTGCCCGTCGTGACCCGCAGCCTTCCAGCCTTCGGTCGAAACGTGTACGAATATTCCAGGTCCGCTGAAATCGTTGGCCTCGATGCGTCTAATGCTGTCTATCGTGTTATCCCATGACGCAAGCACGGCTTTTGCATTAATCTTGGCGCAGCCCTCGTAGACTGCAGTATTGACGCCTGAAGCAGCGATGCTGTCCGCAGAGCCTCCGTCAGGGCGTGCCTTGAACATCCAAACAAAGCCGATCGCGACGACAGCGACGGCTGCAATCCTTGCTCGTTCGCCCATACGTCGACGCCCCCCTGACGTTGTGCGAAGGATGCAGCGCAAGCTTTGCCCCCGCAAGGGCGCGCATCACGATTTCAGGAAAAGAAGGATGGCCGGCGCCGCATGTGTTTGCTGCTGATATGGGTTCCATAAAATAAACTTGGAGTCCAGCCGAAATATTCCCGAGTACAAATAGGCGCTTTCGCATAATCGGCAATGGCAGTTTAGGCGAAAACGCCTTTAACAGTTTAGGTTGTGGAAATTAATAAATCGATGTTGCGGTAATAGCCAGCCAGGATCATTGAGGCGGCCGAAAGCCGATGGCGGTTTTCTTCAACCACACTCGAATAGAAGATGAAATACAATGCGAATCTCATTCGGCAGGAGAAGTGCCCGATCTGCAAACGACAATTTTCTATTTAATCTAGGTGACCTTGTTGAACACGCCAGCGGACAGTTTCCAGGGCTCGTAACGTTCCGTGCGCATACCGCGAGGCGAAGCGGAGGCTCAGGTCCGGACGTGTATGAAGTCGAACTGGTCAGTGGCTCGTGCCTTGGTCAGCGTAGAATAATTGTCGGGTCGGCTCTCCGAAGGGTTGCACCGCAATTCGTGGCTGCGACCGGGCGTCTTGAGCTCGCCGCATAGACGAACCGCAGCTTTGCAATTTTATCCATTCCGAAATAGTTTGGCACATCGATTGTAGGCGCTTGATCACGTCTATAGGCGAGTGTGGGCCGGCGCATCGGTGGGCGTCGGCCTTTTTAGTTGCTGGCTATCCTCACGCCAGAATGATCGATGAATTCGACGCCCGCAGCCTCAAGAGCTGCGCGGATAGCTGCTAGGTTGTTTCTGCCCGGCACCCGCCTCTCCTTTTCGAAATCAATGATGACACCGCGCGAAACGTCGGCCGCTGCAGCCAACGTGTTCTGATCCATATCCAACAGGGCACGGGCAGCCCTACACTGCCCCGGCGAAATCGACTTTATGTCCAACGTTGTATTCCTTGTTGACATTGAAGTGTACGTTGAACATTATGTCCGACATTGGACTCAAGCGCAACGAGGAGCGAACCATGAACACCCACGCAGTTAATGAGAGCTGGAAATTCAACGTCGGCCAAATGGTCACGCACAGAGACCAGTCGATGCCGGCGCTGGTGATGACGCGCCACAAGGCTGGCCGGTTGGGGGAGTTATATGGCGTCCTCCGTCAGGATGACTGCGATGTGCCGTATCTCACGATTTTGGGTGAAGTGCTGGTGGCCAACTAAGCCCAAGCCGAAAAACAGAAGCCCGCTTCGGCGGGCTTTATGTTGTTGGTTATGTTGCAATTCGAAAACGCAATTTTATATAACGATTTCAATACAGGATGGCGGAGAGAGCGGGATTCGAACCCGCGTTACGGTCTCCCGTAAACACACTTTCCAGGCGTGCGCCTTCAACCACTCGGCCACCTCTCCGTCCATGCATGTCGCGTCGGCCGGTTTTGCCGCGCGGATTGGGGAGATGCACCTCCCTTGGGGCAAGGCGGAACTTCCGCCGTCGGCGCCGCCAACCAGCGAACGCCCTTCCCCGCACCTGAGCCGTCGAAGCAACAGGCGCGGGGCTCATCTAGTCGATCCGGCGCCGAATGCCAAGCCATAACGGCAGTCTATTCGCTTTGCCGGCCACACAGTGTTTCACAACGCGGCCGGCATGCCCGTTTTTACGGGCGCCGCCGCTGCAATGGTGTGCACAGGCACGACCGCCGGGCCGGCCGCCCTTGACTTCCCCCGAAGTTGCCTGTCGGGTGCCGAGGCTTTGCGGGGGCATCGTGCGCACATGACATCGAGCAATGGACAGACGCCAGTCAGGCGGCCGGACAGCGGGCTTTCCTTCGTGCCGGTGGGCTGGCTCGTCTTCGTCATGGCGTGGTCGGTCTACGGCCTGATCTCCGTCTGGCCCGCGGTCGGCGCCACCGGCCTGCCAGACAGCGTGTTTTACCTTGTCTATGGCGGGCTCGCCGTCGACATCGTCACCATCCTGTGGGGGCTTTACCTGCTCGGCCTCGCCTTCGGCCGCTCGGCCCGTTTCCCGCGCCAGTTCACCATCTGGCAGGTCGCCACAATCATCTGGCTGGTGGCCTGGCAGGCCTGTGCACTGACGATTTCGGATTTCGTCTTTTCGGGCCAGGCGCTTGCCATCACCGCTGCTCAAATCGCCATCGGGTTCCTCTGCATCTATCTGCTGCGCCGTGGATCCGAAGCCGATGCCGTTTATGTCAATCCGGAAACCGAAAGCCCGCCTGTCTTCGTCTCGGTCGTCGCCGCGCTGCTCGGCATCGTCCTGGGCGCGGTCATCGGCGCCGTGGGCGGATTCGCCATCGGCTCGGTGATCGCTGATGCCACCAAGATGAGCTGTTTCGAGGGCGCCTGCGGCTATTTCGCCGTGTTCACCGGCTTGGCCGGCCTGGTGATCGGCGCCATTGGCGGCGGCGTTTTCGCCGTCTGGCGTGTCCATCGGCGCAAAAGGAAGCCGGCCGCATAATTCGCGCAGAGCAACGAATCCGGGTTCACCCGGTCTTTGAAGACTTGGCCGGCACGTCGGTTTGCGAGGCACCAAACGCAAAAACCCGCCTGTGCGGCGGGTCGTCGGCGCAAGTCAGCACCATGTCGAAATTGTTAGCATAGCTGCCCTCACATGTCAATGAAAAGCTACCCGACCGACTGTCGTCCGGCCTTCTGTTGACCTGAGTTTGGAGTCTGCAAATTCGCGTATGGCGATTGCGATCCAGCCATGCGCATTCTATCTCTGAAAGGCCCCTCGGGAGGGGACCAGCCCGGAGGAGGGTTCTGATGTTTCGCTTCGTCTTTCGTCTTGCCGCAATGATCGCGCTGTCGATTTCCGTCATCATGGCGGTGCTCGACGCGACACGCACCGTGGCGGCCTCCGTGCTGGTGCTGACCCCGCTCAACACCAGTTGGCTGGCGGTCTCGCCCGACACGAGGGCCGCCTTCGAAACCTTCATCCGAACCAAGGCCAGCCCGCTGCTGTGGGACGGCGCCGTCGCCTGGGTGCTGAACCAGCCGGGCTTCGCCGTGTTCGCGGTGCTGGCTTTCCTGCTCTATGCGATAGGCTACAGGCGGCCACCGCGTGCTGGGCAGTTCGCCGCCACCTAGAGCATCGGACCCAAAAGCGGTTGCCGGTTTTGGGAATCCGATGCTCAAACAAAGCCGCCGTCATGCGGCTTCTTGCGTTTCACCCGGAGAGGAGCCGCGCATGTTCTTTCTCAGCGACATGCTGAACAAGAAGCTCAATCTGCCGAAGCCCTCCGAGGCCCTGCCGGGCCGCGCCAGGGCGATCCCGACCGCATCCAGGCACAAGGTCTTGAAAAGATCGCTCAAGGGTCCTTATCCCGAGAGGCTGGAGACGGCGATGTTCGGACTGGGCTGCTTCTGGGGTGCGGAGCGGCTGTTCTGGCAGATCGAAGGCGTCTGGGTCACGGCCGCCGGCTATGCCGGCGGCTTCACGCCCAATCCGACCTATCAGGAGACCTGCACCGGGCTTACCGGCCATGCCGAAGTGGTGCTGGTGGTCCATGACCCCGAGATCGTCTCCTATGCTGGGCTTCTGAAGCTGTTCTGGGAAAGGCACGACCCCACGCAGGGCATGCGCCAGGGCAATGATGTCGGCACCACCTATCGCTCCGCGATCTACACGAGCGACGAGGCGCAATTGCGGGCGGCGAGCGCCTCGCGCGATGCGTATGAGACCTCGCTGCGCGGTGCCGGCCACGGCAGGATCACCACCGAGATCGCGCCGGCGGCCGAATTCTACTTCGCAGAAGCCGATCACCAGCAATATCTGGCGAAGAACCCTTACGGCACGTGCAACCTCAAAGGCACCGGCGTCGCTTGCGCCATCCCTGCCGCTGCCTCCGCCTGACACTTGGCGCAAGGACAAGCTGCGGTGCGGCTTGTCCGCACCAAGCTTTTCCAAAAGGTCAAAATTCCGCGTGAATTTTGTTTCGGACCATGCCAGATTGCCGCCGAGCGGGAGGGAGTACACTCCTGGCTGACGTCGTATGCCTGCCGGAGAACCGGGCCGGCATGCGGTGCATAACGGAAAAAATAACCGACAGGGTGTGGATCACATGAAACGTATCGTTCTCGGCCTCCTGGCCGCAACCGCAATGGTTCTTCCGGCTTTCGCCGCGGATGTCCAGCCGGCCATCCTCTATGATCTCGGCGGCAAGTTCGACAAATCCTTCAACGAGGCTGCCTACAACGGCGCCGAGAAATTCAAGACGGAAACCGGCACGGCCTACGTCGAATTCGAGGTCTCCAATGCCTCGCAGCGTGAGCAGGCGCTGCGCCGCTTCGCCGAGGACGGCCGCAACCCGATCGTTATGGCGGGCTTTGCCTGGACGGACGCGCTGACCAAGGTCGCCGCCGAATACCCCGACCTGAACTTCGCCATCATCGACGACCAGGTCGATCTGCCGAACGTGCGGTCGCTGAAGTTCAAGGAACAGGAGGGCTCCTACCTCGTCGGCATCCTGGCGGCGATGGCCTCTAAGTCCAAGAAGGTCTCCTTCGTTGGCGGCATGGATATCCCGCTGATCCGCAAGTTCGAATGCGGCTATGTCGGCGGCGCCAAGTCGGCGGGTGCGACTGATGTCATCCAGAACATGACCGGCGACACGCCGGCTGCCTGGAACGATCCGGCCAAGGGCGGCGAGATCGCCAAGACGCAGATCGACCAGGGCTCCGACGTGATCTACGCCGCGGCAGGCGGCACCGGCGTCGGCGTGCTGCAGGCGGCGGCAGATGCCGGCAAGCTCGGCATCGGCGTCGATTCCAACCAGAACGGCCTGCAGCCGGGCAAGGTGCTGACCTCGATGCTGAAGCGCGTCGACGTCGCCGTCTACACCGCCTTCATGGACGGCAAGAACGGCACCTTCAAGGGCGGAGTCGAGAATCTGGGCCTCAAGGAAGGCGGCGTCGACTACGCCATGGACGACAACAACAAGGCGCTGGTGACGGACGTGATGAAGGCGGCCGTCGAAAAGGCCAAGGCCGACATCATTGCCGGCAAGACCGAAGTGCACGACTATACAGCTGACAACGCTTGCCCCTATTGAGCGGCACGAACACACAGACATGACCTGCAAACCGCCGGGCGCCAGCCCGGCGGTTTTGTCTTTACCGGATCGAGCGAAACGTTCGCTCCGTGCCGGCCACCGTTTCGGGATACAGATGCAGCCAAAGATCGCACCCATGGGCGAGCACGACGTAGCAGCGGTAGCCCAGCTGCGCCTGGCCACGTTTTTCGAGGGAACCGGAAGGACGCTCGGGGAAGATGCGGCAGGGCTTCGTGGCTTGATCGCCGGTGACGGCTTCGAGGCGGCATTCGTTGCCCGGATCGGCGACACCCCGGTCGGGACATGCCTGCTGGTCCGCCACGAGCTGGAGCCCGTACATGATCTGACGCCATGGCTGGCCGGGTTGGTCGTCGATGCAAGGTATCGACGCCGAGGCATCGCCACCGCGTTGGTCAAGGCAACGGAAGCCCATGCGGCGTCACGGGGCGTCGAGATGCTCCATCTCTACACATGGGATGCGCGTGATTTCTACGCGGCTCTCGGCTGGAATACCGTTGAGATAAGCGGCTCGGACGGCGAGAAGATGGCGCTGATGTCGCGCCGGCCTCGCCTATAGCAGCTTCGCGACGAGACAGCCCAGCGCGAACGCCACCATCAGCCCGGCGGCAACGACAACTCCGCGCCGGCCGCCAAGCGCGTGCACGCCAATGCCGTATGGTGGCCGGGACAGGCTTCGGATCACCGTGCGCGGTTTGACCTCATTGCCGCCGAGCTCGACGCTGCGCATCTGAGGTAACTCGGCTAGGCGTTGGGTAACCAGTTCCCAATGCCTGCCAGGCAGCAGGTCGCGTTTTCCGTAACGGTCGAAGAAATACATCTGCTCGGCAAGTCGCGCGACCGCGTCGCGGAAGGCGGGATCGACCTCCAGGTCACGTTCGGCCCGTTCGCGGTCTTTGTCGTTCATAAGACCGAGCACATATTCGCCGGCCCGCGCGATGCGATCGCTTTCACTGACCAAGGCGTGCACCTTCCCTTTTTCCTCACCAGTGCGGTGGCTTGGTTACCGGCACTTCATCTCCTGTCTGCTCCTCCAGCGCCAGGAAGCGATCCGTCAGCGCGTCGAGCTTGCGCTGCATGCGCTCGATCACCTTCCACTGCTCGGCGATCTGGCCGGACAGTTCCTCGATGGTCTTCTCCTGCTCGGCGGCGCGTATTTCCAGCGTCGTCAGCCGGTCGGCGGGCGTGATCATGTGAATTCCCCAGTCTCACCGCGATGTCGTTCACCGCGATGTCTTGCGCCGTGATGCGAATTTCGGCGCCGTCATACTAGCGAATGTGAAGGCCCCGGCCACGTTGCAAATTGACAAGCGCACCGGGATTTGTCGAGAGTGAACCGGCTCCGCCAATTGGCACGGGCGGAGCGTCATGCTAGGCGTTTTGACCAAGCGATAAAAAAATAAGAGTGGGACAGGCTGCATGGCGCAAGCCGCAATCGAGTTGATCGGCATCAACAAGAGTTTTGGTGCGGTGCGCGCCAACCGGGACATCAATCTTGAGATCGGTCGCGGCACGATCCACGGCATTGTCGGCGAGAACGGAGCTGGCAAGTCGACGCTGATGTCGATCCTCTACGGCTTCTACCAGGCCGACAGCGGCGAAATCCGCGTTGGCGGCCAGCCGGCCTCGATCAAGACCCCCAATGACGCCATCGCGCTCGGCATCGGCATGGTGCATCAGCACTTCATGCTGGTCGACAATTTCACGGTGCTGGAGAACGTCATCCTCGGCGCCAAAAGCGATGCGCTCTTGAAGAAGAGCATCGCCAAGGCACGCTCCGAACTGGAGCGGCTTGAGCGCGAATACGGGCTGGAAGTCGATCCCGATGCGATCATCGAGGAGCTGCCGGTCGGCCTGCAGCAGCGGGTGGAGATCCTGAAGGCGCTCTATCGCGGCGCCGAGATCCTGATCCTCGACGAGCCGACGGGCGTGCTGACGCCGGCCGAGGCCGACCACCTGTTCCGCATCCTCGGGCAATTGAAAGACCAGGGCAAGACGGTGGTGCTGATCACCCACAAATTGCGCGAGATCATGGCCATCACCGACACCGTGTCGGTGATGCGCCAGGGCACGATGGTGGCGACGCGCGAAACCAGGAAGACCACTGTCGAGGAACTGGCCGAGCTGATGGTCGGGCGGCGCGTGCTCTTGCGGGTCGAAAAGGGCGAGGCCGAGGCCGGCGCCGTCAAGCTCGCGGTCAAGAACCTGACGGTGAAGGATACGCGCGGCGTAACCATGGTCGACGACATCTCCTTCGATATCAGGGCCGGCGAGATCGTCGGCATCGCCGGTGTCGCCGGCAACGGACAATCCGAACTGCTCGAGGCGATTTCCGGCATCAGGCGTGCGGTGTCCGGCTCGGTCATGCTCGACGGCAAGCCGATCGACCTGACCGGTGCGGCCGACCCGGGCGAACTGCGCGACCGCGGCCTGGCGCATGTGCCGGAGGACCGCCATCACGTCGGCCTGGTGCTGGCCTTCGAGGAGAACGAGAATTCGATCCTCGGCTATCACGATGATCCCCGCTATTTGAAGGGGCCGTTCCTCAACATCGATGCCATCCGCAACGATGCCAGGGACAAGATCGCCAAATACGACATCCGCCCGGCCGACTGCCGGCTGAAGACCGCCAATTTCTCCGGCGGCAACCAGCAGAAGATCGTGCTGGCGCGGGAGATGGAACAGGACCCTGGTGTTCTGATCGTTGGCCAGCCGACACGCGGCGTCGATGTCGGCGCCATCGAATTCATCCACAAGCGCCTGATCGCCATGCGCGACCAGGGCAAGGCGGTGCTGGTGGTGTCGGTCGAGCTGGACGAGATCCGTTCGCTGTCCGACCGTATCCTGGTGATGTTTGCCGGCCGCATCGTCGGCGAGCGCGGTCCCGAAGCGACCGAGGGCGAACTCGGCCTGCTGATGGCTGGCATCGAGCACCAGGAGGCAGCACTTTGAGCGCGCCTTACGCCAAACTGCCGGCCTGGGCCGACTATGGCCTGATCCCGCTGATCAATCTGTTCGTCGCCTTCGTCGTCGCCGGCTTCGTCGTGCTTCTGGTCGGCGAGAATCCGTTGCGCGCAGCCGTCATCCTGGTCGAGGGCGCCTTCGGCAAAGGCACAGGCATCGCCTTCACCCTCTTTTATGCCACCACCTTCATCTTCACCGGGCTTTCGGTGGCGGTGGCCGCGCATTGCGGCCTGTTCAACATCGGCACCGAAGGGCAGGCCTACATCGCCGGCCTCGGCATCGCCATCGTCTGCCTGAGCTTCGACAGCACACTGCCATGGTGGCTGACCTTCCCGCTGGCGATCATTGCCGCGGCGGCGGTCGGCGCATTGTGGGCGCTCATCCCGGCCTATCTGCAGGCCAAGCGTGGCTCGCACATCGTCATCACCACCATCATGTTCAACTTCATCGCCGCCTCGATCATGGTTTACCTGCTGGTCGGCCCGTTGAAGCCAGCCGCCTCGCAAGCGCCGCAGACGCGTAACTTCCTCGCCGGCGCGGAATTGCCCAAGCTCAACTGGATCATCGAGCTGTTCGGCGCCAAGATCCGTTCGGCGCCGCTCAATGTCACCTTCCTGCTGGCGCTGCTCATGGCCTTCCTGGTCTGGCTGCTGATCTGGCGCACCAAGCTCGGCTATGAAATGCGCACCTACGGTCACAGCCCGAAAGCGGCACGCTATGCCGGCATCTCCGAAACCCGCATCATCATCACCGCCATGATGATCTCGGGCGGGCTGGCCGGCATGATGGCACTCAATCCGGTGATGGGCGATCAGCACAATGTCGCCATCGACTTCGTTTCCGGCGCCGGCTTCGTCGGCATCGCCGTGGCGCTGATGGGCCGCCTGCACCCTGTCGGCATCGTGCTGGCGGCGATCCTGTTCGGCATGCTCTACCAGGGCGGCGCCGAACTCGCCTTCGAGATGCCGGCGATCAGCCGCGACATGATCGTCATCATTCAAGGCCTGGTGATCCTGTTTGCCGGTGCCCTCGAGCACATGTTCCGGCCCTACATCCAGGCGCTGTTCGCCTCGTTCAGTCCGCGATCGGTGGGCATGGAAGCGGTCAAGGGGAAAGGTGCCTGAGATGGATGTGTTCAACGCGATCATCCAGACACTGGACTCCACCATCCGCCTTTCGGTGCCGCTGCTGCTTGCCTGCCTCGCCGGCCTCTATTCGGAACGCGCCGGCATCTTCGACATCGGTCTCGAAGGCAAGATGCTGGTCGGCGCCTTCGCCGGCGCGGCCGCCGCTTCCGTGTTCCATTCGGCCTTTCTCGGCCTCGGCATGGCCATCCTGATCTCGGTCGCCTTTGCCATGATCCACGGCTTTGCCTCGATCACCCATCGCGGCAACCAGATCGTCTCCGGCGTGGCGATCAATTTCATCGCCGCCGGCTCGACCATCATCCTCGGCCAGGCCTGGTTCCAGCAGGGCGGGCGCACGCCGGCGCTGCAACCGGGCGAGCGCTTCGAGGCCATCACCTTGCCGGGCGCCGAGGCCATCCGCGGCGTTCCGATCATCGGACCGATCTATGCCGAGCTCCTGTCGGGCCACTCGATCCTGGTCTATCTTGCCTTCCTGATGGTGCCGTTCACCTGGTGGGTGCTGTTTCGCACCCGTTTTGGCCTCAGGCTGCGCGCCGTAGGCGAGAACCCGGCCGCCGTCGATACTGCCGGCATATCGGTCGCCTGGCTGCGCTACAGGGCGCTGATCTGCACCGGCATCCTCACCGGCATTGCCGGCGCCTACCTGTCGATGGTGCAAAATGGCGGCTTCGTGAAGGACATGACCGCCGGCAAGGGCTATATCGCGCTGGCAGCCTTGATCTTTGCCAAGTGGAAGCCGGTCAACGCCATGTTCGCCTGCCTTCTGTTCGGCTTCCTGGACGCGGCGTCGATCCGCCTGCAGGGATCACCGCTGCCCATCATCGGCAAGGTGCCGGCGCAGTTCATGCAGGCGCTGCCCTACATCCTCACCGTCATCCTGCTCGCCGGCTTCATCGGCAAGGCAATCCCGCCACGCGCCGGCGGCGTGCCTTATGTCAAGGAACGTTGAGCGACGGGTCGGCTTTGCGCCGGGTTTTGAACACGATCATCGGAGAGAACACCTGAATGTCGCATGATCTGTTCGAGGCCGCCAAGGCCGCCATGGCCAAGGCCTACGCGCCCTATTCTAAGTTTCCGGTCGGCGCTGCCTTGCGCACCGAGGACGGGCGCGTCTTTACCGGCGCCAACATCGAAGTCGCCTCCTATCCGGAAGGCTGGTGCGCCGAGACCACGGCGCTCGGCCACTACATCATGGGCGGCGGCGGCAAGATCGTGGAAATCGCCGTCATCGCCGAACGCATGGCGAAATGCTCGCCTTGCGGCGGCTGCCGGCAGCGGCTGGCCGAATTCTGCCAGCCGGAAACAAAGCTCTATCTCTGCGACAATGCAGGTGTGGCCGAGACCGTGACCATGGGCGACATGCTGCCTTACGGTTTCCGCGGCGATATTTTGAAATGAACAACGGGCTCAAATGGACAGCTGGCAGCGATGACGGAAAAAACCCTGGATCATCTCGTCGAAAGGCTGGACGGCTTGGCGCCCGCCACGGCACTGGTGCTCGGTTCGGGCCTCGGCGGTCTGGTCGACCAGATCGAGGGCCCGATCCGCATCTCCTATGCCGACCTGCCCGGTTTTCCCAGAAGCGGTGTCACCGGGCATGCCGGCGAGGTGGTGGCGGGGCTGTTTGCCGGCGTGCCGGTGCTGATGCTGTCGGGCCGCGCCCATTACTACGAGCACGGCGTTGCCGCGGCGATGCGGCCGGTGCTGGAAGTGCTTGCCGGCATCGGCATCACGAAACTGATCCTCACCAATGCCGCCGGTTCGGTCGATCCGGACATGCCGCCGGGCTCGGTGATGCTGATATCGGACCACATCAATTTCTCGGGCACCAATCCGCTGATCGGCGAACCAAGCGACCGGCGTTTCGTCGGCCTGACTGAAGCCTATGATGCCGGCATCCGCCAGGCCATCGAGCGGGCGGCAAATGCGACCGGCACCACCCTGCACAAGGGCGTCTATATGTGGTTCTCCGGCCCATGCTTCGAAACGCCGGCCGAGATCCGCATGGCGCGCATCATGGGCGCCAATGCGGTCGGCATGTCGACCGTACCGGAGGTCATTCTCGCCCGCTTCCTAGGACTGCGCGTCGCCGCCTGTTCGGTCATCACCAATTTGGCGGCCGGCATGACCGGGGCCGAGCTATCGCACCAGGAGACCAAGGACATGGCACCGGTAGGCGGCGCGCGGCTCGCAACGATCCTGCAGCGCGTGTTCCACGACGGACTGCTGGAGACCTGATGCTTCCCCAGGAAATCATCCGCCGCAAGCGCGATGGCCTCAGGCTGTCGGAAGAGGAGATCGCCGGCTTCGTCGCGGGCGTGACGTCGGGCGCCGTCACCGATGGCCAGGCCGGCGCCTTCGCCATGGCGGTGTTCTTCAACGGCATGAACCGCGACGAGGCCGTGGCGCTCACGCTGGCGATGCGCGATTCCGGCGATGTGCTCGACTGGTCGGACCTGCCCGGCCCGGTCACCGACAAGCATTCGACCGGCGGCGTCGGCGACAATGTCTCGCTGATGCTGGCGCCGATCGTCGCCGCCTGCGGCGCCTATGTACCGATGATCTCGGGCCGCGGCCTCGGCCACACCGGCGGCACGCTGGACAAGATGGACGCCGTCCCCGGCTACATCAGCCAGCCCGACGTCGCGCTGTTTCGCAAGGCGGTGCTCGAAACAGGCTGTGCCATCATCGGCCAGACCGCCGACCTCGCGCCCGCCGATCGACGGCTCTATGCGATCCGCGACGTCTCCGGCACGGTCGAATCGGTGCCGCTGATCACCGCTTCGATCCTGTCGAAGAAGCTGGCGGCCGGGCTGCAATCGCTGGTGCTCGACGTCAAGGTCGGCAACGGCGCCTTCATGGAAAAATCGCGCGACGCCACCGCACTCGCCAACAGCCTGGTTGAGATCGCCAACGGCGCCGGACTAAAGGCTTCGGCGTTGATCACCGGCATGAACGAGCCATTGGCGTCGGCCGCCGGCAACGCCGTCGAGGTGCGCAACGCCGTTGATTTCCTCACCGGCCGGTATCGTGACCGTCGGCTCGAGGACGTGACGCTGGCGCTGGCCGCCGAAATGCTGCAGTCGGCCGGGCTGGTGTCGTCCAACCAGGATGGCATGCGGCGCGCCACCGAGACACTCGCCAGCGGCCGCGCCGCCGCCACCTTCGCACGCATGGTGGCCGCGCTTGGCGGCCCCGCCGATTTCATCGAGAAACCGGAAAAGTATCTGCCGGCGGCGGCGATCGAATTTGCCGTCAAGGCGACCGCAAACGGCTTCGTCACCGGCATCGCCACCCGCGATATCGGGCTCGCCGTGGTCGGCCTGGGAGGTGGACGCACGCGGCCGGACGACAAGATCGACCCCGCGGTCGGCATCACCAGGCTGTTGCCGGTCGGTGCGGAGGTTGGGGCCGGCGAGACGCTGGCGCTGATCCATGCCCGCTCATCGGCCGATGCCGAGGCCGCCGCGGCTACCGTGCTTTCGGCCTATACGGTCGGCGCCTCGAAGCCGCCCGCCGACAAGTCGGTCATCCGGCGGATTCTGCCGCGCGGTTGAAGCAATTCCAGGAAAAGTGGTGGACCGGTTTTCCCGGGAAAGCGCATAGCGCTTTCCCTTGGAAATTGCGGAAAACGAATAGCCTTACTGGACGAGCAGCAGCGTGCCGTTCTCGACCTGGTATTTGTCGAGCCGGTTGAGAAAGCTCATGCCGATCAGATTGGTGCGCAGCGCCCTGTCGTCGAGCACGATGGTCTGGACGTCATTGACCGTGATGTTGCCGATCTGCAGGCGGTCGATCATGGCCACGGCCGCCTTGATGGTGCCGTTGGCCGTGTTGACCTCGTGGCTGAAGTCCGAAGCATTCAGCGACAAGCCGATTCGGCGTGCCGTCGACATGTTGATGGCGACCAATGTCGCGCCGGTGTCGACCATGCCGTCGACCTGACGTCCATTGAGCTTGAAGCCCGATGAAAAGTGTCCGCGCTCGTCTGCCGCGACGACCACCTTGCGGCCCATCGGCAGCGGTGCCGCGGGCTTGTTGGGGACCGATGCCAGATTGACGCCCGGTTGGGCTTCGACCGCTTGTTTGCCCGGCACCGCCGACCTCAGCAGGTTTTCGACGAGTTGCGGATTGGACTGATACACAATCGGTATCGATGCCGATGAACCGGCGAAAACGGCGAGGATCAGAAGTTTGCGCAGCATGGATCGGCCTCGCCGCATGACCCCCCGGAAATCGGGATCGATTTTCGGAAAGGCTCACGCGCATATCAAAGTGCTACAGCGTCCTTTGCGCGTCCGAAATGGACGCGCGGCGCCGTAGTGACAGCCGATCGTTAGACCCGGATGGTGTTTGCCGCTTTAACGCGCGCCAAAACCGCGCCTTTGCGTAAACATTTGGTAAATCGCACCAGGTGACTTTGCCTGGTATTACTTGGTCCCGTACATGCGGTCGCCGGCGTCGCCGAGGCCGGGCATAATGTAGCCCTTCTCGTTGAGCTGGCGGTCGATCGAAGCGGTGAAGACGGGAACGTCCGGATGCGCCTTGAGAAAGCGTTCGATGCCTTCGGGCGCCGCCAGCAGGCAAAGGAAACGGATGTTGGTGGCGCCGCGCTCTTTCAGCTTGTCGATCGCCGCGATCGCCGAATTGGCGGTGGCCAGCATCGGATCGACGACGATCACCAGCCGGTCGGCGAGATCGCTCGGCGCCTTGAAGAAATATTCGACCGCTTCCAGCGTTTCGTGATCGCGGTAGAGACCGACATGGGCGACGCGGGCCGCCGGAACCAGGTCGAGCAGGCCTTCCAGCAAGCCGTTGCCGGCGCGCAGCACGGAGGCAAAGACCAGCTTCTTGCCCTCAAGCGTCGGCGCTTCCATGGTTTCCATCGGCGTCTCGATGGTCGTCGTCGTCAGTTCGAGGTTGCGGGTGACCTCGTATCCGAGCAGCAGCGAGATTTCGCGCAGCAGCCGGCGAAAGCCGGCCGTCGAGGTTTCCTTCTTGCGCATGATGGTCAGCTTGTGCTGGACAAGCGGGTGGTCGACGACGGTGACGCCCTGCATGGTGTTCTCCTGATGCCTGCGCCCGAAAATGCGCGCATGGCCCTTTCGGACGCGCCGCGCTTCAAGCTGCCTGAGCGAACCCTAGCGGCAATGCGCCGGCCAAGGAACCGCTTGGCCCGCACCGACCACAGCTTTGTCGGCGGAAATCAGCGTGCCGCGCTGTTCAACCGGGCAAGAAGCGCGGTCTTCGTCTTTCTATCGACGAAAGCGGCTTCGATGGCGGTGCGGGTGACGGCGGCCAGCGCCTTTTCGTTCATCGAGAAATGCTCGGCGGCAATGTCGTATTCCCGCTTCAGCGAGGTCCAGAAATAGGGCGGATCGTCGGAATTGAGCGTCACCTTGCAGCCGGCCGCCTGCAGGGCCGGAAATGGATGATCGGCGAAACTGTCGAACACCTTGAGCGCGATGTTGGAACCGGGGCAGCATTCCAGCACGACGCCCTCGTCGGCGATGCGCCGGACGAGGTCCGGGTTCTCGATGGCGCGCACGCCATGGCCGATGCGGGACGGACGGATATGATCGAGCGCCGCCTGGACGGTCTCCCAGCCCGTCAATTCGCCGGCGTGGATGGTGATGCCGAGCCCGGCCTCGCGGGCGATCTCGAAAGCCCTGACATAGTCCTCCATATCGCCGATGCGCTCATCGCCGGCGACGCCGAAACCGGTGACCAGCGGATGCCCGCAGCGCGCCGCAAAGCGCGCCGCCTGCTCGATCGACTCGACGCCGACATGGCGCACGCCGGTGACGATCATGCGGCCCTCGATGCCGGTCTTGGCCTTGGCGCGGGCCATGCCTTCGCCGAGCGCATCGGTATAGGCCTTGGGCGACAGGCCGGCCTTTTTCGCGTGGTCCGGCGAGGTGAACACCTCGGAATAGATGGCGCCGTCGCGAGCGAGACTGGTCAGATAATGGTCGGCCAGCCGCGCATAGTCCTCCTCGGTCCGGAACAGATCGGCGGAAAAATCATAAGCCGCCAGGAAGGAGGTGAAATCATGCCAGACGAAGGAACCGTTCTGGATATAGGGCGAGGTGTCCTTGCCGTATTTCTGCGCCTGGCGGATGACGAGTTCGGGCGCCGCTGCCCCTTCGATGTGGCAGTGCAGTTCCGCTTTCAAAGGCATTCAACCATCCCGTCGGTCCGTCCAGGTCTCGAAAACCCGCCACCTGGAAGCGCGGCTGAACACCGCGCCTTAAACAATAGCGCCCGCACCATCGATCGGCTATGGTCCCGCCGGTTTTATGACGGATCAAAAAAATGTCAGTTGAGAGAACCACGGCCGCGGGCGGCATGGAAACCTCCTATGGTTTCAAGCGTGTAGGGGCTGGCGACAAGCAGTCCCTGGTCAACGATGTTTTCCACAAGGTCGCCAACCGCTATGACCTGATGAACGATCTGATGTCGGCCGGCCTGCACCGGCTGTGGAAGGACGCCATGGTCACCTGGCTCAATCCTCCCAAAAGGATCGGCTGGCGCGTGCTGGACGTTGCCGGCGGCACCGGCGACATCGCCTTCCGCATCGTCGATGCCAGCCACGGCAATGCCCATGCCACCGTGCTCGACATCAATGGCTCGATGCTGGCCGTCGGCCGCGACCGGGCCGAAAAGAAGGGCCTGTCCGGCAACACCGATTTCGTCGAGGCCAATGCCGAGGAACTGCCCTTCCCTGATGCCACATTCGATGCCTACACCATCGCTTTCGGCATCCGCAACGTACCGCGCATCGAAGTGGCCTTGGGCGAAGCGTTTCGCGTGCTGAAGCCCGGCGGGCGCTTCCTGTGCCTGGAGTTTTCCGAGGTCGAGATGCCGCTTCTCGACAAGGCCTACGAAGCCTGGTCGTTCAACGCCATTCCAAAGATCGGCAAGATGGTCACTGGCGACGGCGAACCCTATTCCTATCTGGTCGAATCGATCGCCAGGTTTCCCAATCAGCAGAATTTCGCGACGATGATTTCCCGCGCCGGCTTCGACCGCGTTTCCTTCCGCAACTACTCCGGCGGTATTGCAGCACTTCATTCGGGCTGGAAGCTTTGAGGCCGGGCCGCATTTCTCACAACCGACGCGTGCTATGCCGGTTCAAAGAGCCGGCAGGATTGGCGCTGCCATGAGCAATGTCAGTGCAGGATTCCGGCTCGTAAGGGCCGGCTGGGTGCTGGTCCGCGAGGGTGTCGTCGCCGCTCTGCCGGGTGAGGAACTGTCCGGCCTGCCGAAGTTCGGATGGCGGATGGCGCGGCTGTTCACCCGCCGCCGCGCGCTGGCCTATGAGCGCAGCGACCGGCTGGCCAAGGCGGTCGTCCGGCTCGGTCCGTCTTATGTAAAGCTCGGCCAGTTCCTGGCGACACGGCCCGACGTCGTCGGCAACGACATGGCGCTCGATCTCGCCACGTTGCAGGACAAGATGCACACCTTCCCCCGGGCCGAGGCCATCGTGGCGATCGAGGCTTCGCTCGGGCGCAAGATCGGCGATCTCTATACGCAATTCGGCGACCCGGTCGCCGCCGCCTCCATCGCCCAGGTCCATGCCGCCGACGCTGTCCATGACGGCATTGCCACCAAGGTGGCGGTCAAGGTGATCCGGCCCGGCGTGCGCCGCCGCTTCTTCCAGGATCTCGAAAGCTATTTCCTCGCCGCTCGCCTGCAGGAGAAATACATCCCCTCGTCCCGCCGGCTGCGGCCGGTCGAGGTCACCCAGACGCTGGCGCAGACCACCAAGATCGAGATGGATCTTCGCCTCGAGGCGGCGGCTCTCTCGGAACTCGGCGAAAGCACCAGGGACGACCCCGGCTTTCGCGTGCCGTCCGTCGACTGGGAGCGCACCGGCCGCGACGTCTTGACCATGGAGTGGGTCGACGGCGTCAAGATGAACGACATTGCCGGCCTGGAAGCCGCCGGCCACGATTTGAAGGCGATCGCAGCCAACCTCATCCAGTCGTTCCTGCGCCACACCCTGCGCGACGGCTTCTTCCATGCCGACATGCATCCGGGCAATTTGTTCGTCGAGGCAAACGGCACCATCGTTGCCGTCGATCTCGGCATTGCCGGCAGGCTCGGCAAGAAGGAGCGCCGCTTCCTCGCCGAAATTCTCTACGGCTTCATCACGCGCGACTATCTGCGTGTCGCCGAGGTCCATTTCGAGGCCGGCTATGTGCCGCGCCAGCACAATGTCGCAGCCTTCGCGCAGGCGATCCGGGCGATCGGGGAGCCGATCCATGGCCAGCCGGCCGAGACCATCTCGATGGCCAAGCTTCTGACGCTGCTGTTCGAGGTCACCGAACTCTTCGACATGGCGACGCGGCCCGAATTGATCCTGTTGCAGAAGACCATGGTGGTGGTCGAGGGCGTGGCGCGCACGCTCGACCCGGCCTTCAACATGTGGAAGACGGCCGAGCCGGTGGTCGGCGACTGGATATCAGGCAATCTTGGGCCGCGTGGCATGATGATCGATGCGCGTGACGGCGCCCGGGCGCTGCTGACCCTGGCCCGCCAGATTCCCGAGCTTGCGGCGCGCACCGACCGGCTGTCGCGCGAGATCGACCTGATGGCCGAGCACGGCCTGCGCTTCGACGAGACCACCGCCGACGCCATCGGCAAGGCCGAGGCGCGCTACAGCCGCTCCGGCCGCTGGGCACTCTGGGTAATTGCGCTGACGCTGGTCTATATCGCCTGGAAGATCATCTGAGTGCAGGCAATGACAGCAATGCTGTCATTGCAGTCGGAAATCGAGATCGCTATATTCTACGTAGGAGTGTGCATATGGCGAGGATTACCGTCCGCAATCTGGAAGACCATGTCATGCGGCGGCTACGCGAGCGCGGCGCCGCGCGGGGCGTTTCCATGGAGCAGGAAGCGCGGGACGTGCTCGCCGCATCCGTTGGGCTGCCGACCACAAAAGGGTTCGACCGAACGGGTTTGGCATCTGGGGAAAAACCCAAGGATCAATCAATCGCAAGAATGCAGGAATAGCCATGGGCACCCTGACGATCCGCAATCTCGACGAGGATTTGAAGCAAAGGCTGCGCGAGCAGGCCGCCAGACATGGCGTGTCAATGGAGCAGGAGGCAAGAACCCTGTTGTTGGAGGATGTAGCGGCAGTCAACAAGCACGACGACGATGTCGTCACGGCAGAGGAAATCCTCGAATTCGGTCGACGATTGCGAAAAGTGGACTTCGACCAGAAAAAACTAACGGATGAGCTCTGGTCCTTCATCGAGGAGGACTGACTGTGGTGATCGACACCTCCGCGATTTTGGCCATCCTCAAGCAGGAGCCTGATGCACCGGTGATAGCCCAGCGCCTCTCCGGAAATCAGCTGATGTTTATGAGCGCCGCGACCCTGATGGAATGTGGCACGGTCGTCGTCGGACGTTATGGGGCGGCCGGCACAGCTGAGTTGAGAGGCCTTCTAGAAAGACTGAAAGTCACGATCGTCGCTCTCACTGCCGAACATGCACAGGCCGGCATTGAAGCCTATGCCCTCTATGGCCGCGGCGCTGGCCATCCCGCCAAACTCAACATGGGCGACTGTTTTTCCTACGCCCTCGCCAGGACGCGAAACCTGCCGCTGCTTTTCAAGGGCAATGATTTCATCCATACCGATATCGAACCGGCGCTGAAGCCGGCATGACACTCGATAAGAACTGGTCTTGGGCATGAGCCTCTCCGGCAAGCGCATCCTGCTCATCATCGGCGGCGGCATCGCCGCCTACAAGGCGTTGGATCTCATCCGCCGGCTGCGCGAGCGCGGGGCCGCGGTTCGGGTGGTCATGACATCGGCCGCGCAGGAATTCATCACCACGCTGTCGGCCGGCGCGCTCTCCGCCGACCATGTCTTTACCGAACTGTTCGACCGCCAGGACGAGCACGATGTCGGCCACATCAGGCTGTCGCGAGAGGCCGATCTGCTGGTGGTGGCGCCCGCCACCGCCGACCTGATGGCCAAGCTCGCCAATGGCCACGCCAACGATCTGGCCTCCACCGTGCTCATCGCCACCGACAAGCCGGTGTTGATGGCGCCGGCCATGAACCCCAGAATGTGGGCGCATCCGGCTACCCGCCGCAACCGCGCGACGCTGCAGAAGGACCGCGTCACTTTCGTCGGTCCGGCCAGGGGCGAGATGGCCGAAAGCAATGAAGCGGGCGAAGGCCGCATGGCCGAGCCGCTGGAGATCGTCGCCGCGATCGAGGCACTGCTCGACGTCGGCCCGAAGCCGCTGTCGGGGCGCAGGATCATCGTCACCTCCGGCCCCACGCATGAGCCCATCGACCCGGTGCGCTACATCGCCAACCGTTCGTCCGGCAAGCAGGGCCATGCCATAGCGGCAGCACTGGCCAGGCTCGGCGCCGATGTGCGCCTCGTTTCCGGCCCAGTCGACATTGCCGATCCGGCTGGCGTGAAGACCATCCATGTCGAACGTGCGCAGGAGATGCGCGACGCGGTGGAACAGCTCCTGCCTGCCGACGCGGCGGTGTTCGTCGCCGCCGTTGCCGACTGGCGAACCGAGAATTCAGCCGGTGAGAAGATCAAAAAGGTCGCCGGCGAAGGGCCGCCGGTGCTGCGCATGGTCGAAAATCCCGACATTCTCGCCGGCGTCGGCCATCACAGCCAGCGACCCGGCCTGGTTATCGGCTTCGCCGCCGAGACGCAGGATCTCCTGAGCAACGCCGAGGCCAAACTCAAGAAAAAAGGCGCCGATCTCATCGTCGCCAACGACGTGTCGCAGGGAAGCGGCGTCGGTTCTTCGGGCGTGATGGGCGGCGATCGCAACCGGGTGCGGATCGTGTCAAAGGCTGGCGTCGAGGAATGGCCGGAGATGAGCAAGGACGATGTGGCGGCGCGGCTCGCCGCCTTGATCGCCGAAAGGCTTAAAACCATCATCGTTTGAACCGACGCAGAGACGTTCTGAGGCAGTGACGCACTGCCCTGCCGCGAGACGACATTCAGGCAGCGCTTTAAGTCCTGCGGCTCTACCTCAATTGGTCAAAAGCTGCGCGGTCCGGGCAAGCGCGCCGGCGAAGCCGTTGAGCGGAATGGAAAAGTTCACCGCTTGTCCGGTATCTGCCGCGAAAGCGTCGATCTTCAGTGTGGTGCCTGATTTCAGCAGCGGCGTGACAGTCGCATCGAACACCACCGGCACCAGACAGCCGACGACCTGGCAGGTGTTGAACGCCAGGCTGCCGTCCAGCTTCTGATCGTCGATGGTCAGGCTGACCCCCTTGGCCAGCGCCAGGCCGAACGGCAACGCAAGCGTGCCCGTGGCATCCTCGCCGGTCTTGCTCGACAGCTCGATCGCCAGCAGCCGCTGATTGCTTTGCTTGTTGAATTGCTGATGCGACAGGCTGCAGGTCTTGGCCGTGCCCGATATCTGGCAATTGACCGTCCAGTCGCCGTGGGTTTCAGACAGTGCCGACGCGCCGCCGGGCAACTGCGGCGCATCCGCGGCAGCGGGTGCCGCGACCGCCTTGTCGCTCTTGGTTTGCGCCGCCACGGCCGCCACGCCGACGGTGCAGGCAACACCCAGCATCGCCACGAAATACGCGTACTTCCTCATCAAGATCCCTCCCGCCCGGCTCCGCCTCGGACCAGCTAGAAACTGACCTTGAGAGACGCGCTGATCGCGTTCTGTTTAACCGTTTCGCCGAAGGCGCCATTATATCTGACGGACATGCCGACGCCATTGACGCCGTTCAGCTCAAGGCCGGCGCCGACCCGATAGAGCGGCGAATCGACGGCCTCCGTCAAGTGCAATGCGGGGTTGCCAGGCAGATTCTCCGCCGCCGCGAAGCGACCTTCGATTTCCCACTCCTTGTCGGAAAACTCCACGCCAGCCTTGCCGTAGACGCGAAGGCTGGCAATGTCGCTGAGTGCAATGTCGGTACCGATCTCGAAAGCCGGCGTCGCCGAATAATACATGTTGGCGCTGCCGTCGAAGTTGAAGGCGGCAACCGAGCCCACTTCCTTGCCGGAAACACGCAGCCAGCGCGCGTCGAACTGCAGGGTCGGCTGCAGGTAGAAAACACCCATCTCCTGCGTTATGCCGAGCCGCGCCGAACCGCCGAACTGGGCGGTTTTCTGCGTGTAGGTGACACTGTTGCCGATGCCAGGCAGCAATGCCTCCGGCAGATAATCGCCGATCAGCGTTTCGCCCGGAATGAAGGCCACCTGATCGAGATGCGTATCGCGCTCGCCCTTGAAGGAGCCGGTGCCGCCGCCGACTGCGAAGTCGATGAAGTAGTTCTTGTCGGCATATTTCGCCAGCGCATACGCCTGCCAGGATTCGCCTGTCGTGGCCGACAGCAATTCGCCGTTGAAATCGATCTTCGAGTCGAATTCGGTCCGGCCTATCGTTGCGCCGAGCGACCAGTGCTGGCTGACCTCGCCAATGCCGCCAAGCGACATCGTCTTCATGACGTCGTCTCGGCTGGTGGTGCCGGCCCCAGCGTCGCGGCTGTACTCGGCTTGCGGACTGATCGACGCCCAGACACAGCGTCCGTCGGGATCCTTGTAGGCGGGAACGCCGGTGCATTCGCGCGCCGCCTCCAGCATGATGTCCGTGGAGCGGTTGATCATCTCGAATGTGTGCACGGCATAGTGCGGCGTCAGCCGCGTCAGGGCCGAGCCGAGCTCCATTTCATCGGGCAGGAAGCGCAGCATGTTGATCAACAGCGCCATCGGATTGTCTGGGCTCGAAGAAGCCTCGACATCATCGAGATACTGCGCCATCTGGAAGACGCCGGGATCGGTCGTGCCGGAGTTAGGATCCTGTGCCAACTCCAGGAAAGTCGGATTGTCGGCATAGAGAACCAGATCCGTTCCGCCGACCACCTTGGTCAGGAAATTGAAGCCGACCGCCGGATGCAGCGTCGTGGGCGTGATGCCGGAATCGGTCATCGCCGATCCGGTGGCCAGCACATATTCGGCGAACAATTTGTCGATCGACAGGAAATTCAACGGCGCCTCACCATCGAAGTCTCCGGCCACCGTTAGTGCCAGGGCATCCGTGATCTGGTTGTTGAGATCGACGTCGGTGACGAAGTCGCCCGAGAATATCTGCGTGAAGCCGCCCGTGACATCCACTTTGGCCACGACGCCGATGCCCTGGTTGGTAAACAGCCCGTCATTGGTGAACTTGCCGCCGCCGAGATCGATGGTCTTGAGGCCGACCATCGAGGCGTCGGCGATATTGTGGAAGCTGTTCGTGCCGCCGCCGAGGTCCATGTTGCCGATCACCCGTCCGAGCGTGTCGGCAATCTTCGAATTCTCCACATGGTCATCGCCCGATGTGCCGGTGATAGCCAGTGGGCTGAAATCGTCCAGAAGCGATTCCAGGATCGCATTCGTCGGCACGACGGGACCGGGCGCCAACAGGAAGGCTTGGAATGCCTGAAATTGCGACGCCTGGATGGTGAAACTCGGCGTTGCCCCCATCGCATAGAGCAGGCTGTGGTTGTTCAACGTGTTGTCTGCGCCCCCGACAAGCATCGCCGCCACGCCGGTTCCGGCACCGCCGATCGTGTACTGGCCATTCAGGTTGATGGTGATGTTGCCCTTGGCGCCCTTGGCCGTGCTCTCGCCATAGACAGCCACGGAATCCGCACCTTGCGCGAACAGGCTGTCACCCGCCGTCAGATCGACCGCATGGGCATTGCCGTCGCCTGTCGCGCTCTGGCCGAACATCGCATACGAACTTGCGCCCTTGACCCAGACCTGGCTGTCCGTGCTAGCGGCCGACGCCGCAGCGTCGCCGATACCACCTTGCGAGCCGGCCGCCGACTGGCCCATGGCCAGCGAATCCATGCCGCCGGCGCCACCGCCACCGCCCACCGCCTGGGCAACGACGCCGTGGCCACGGTCGCCATCGGTCTCAATGGCGCCGGACTGGATGATGGTTACCTTGCCGCCGGTGCCCTTGGTGCCACCAGGCGTGTTGAAGCCGATGGCGTTTGGCCCGCCGCCGTCGTCGTCGGCGCCAAAGCGGCCGAAACCGGCACCACCGATGCCGCCGCCGCCACCGACCGACTGCGCGATGATGGCGATGGAATCCTTGCCCGTCGTCGTGATCGTGCCGGTGCGGATGACGGTAACATCGCCGCCATCGCCGCCATTGCCGCCGAGACCGCCAATGGCCAACGCATTCGAGCTCTTGCCCTTGGCGTCGCCGCCATAGCCGCCACCGCCGCCGACCGATTGCGCGACCACGCCATGCGCGCGCTCGCCATGGGTGATGATGGTGCCGGAAACCGTGACATCGACCTTGCCGCCATTGCCGCCATTGCCGCCGAAGCCGCCAAGCTGCAGCGCAACCGACTCGTCTCCCGCCGTGTCGGCCGATACCACGCCGCCATAACCGCCGCCGCCGCCGACGGACTGGGCGAAAATGCCGAGCGCTCCATCCTTCCAGGTTTCGATGATGCCGTCATTGTTGACCGTGACATGGCCGCCATTGGAGCCGTCGCCGCTCGGCAGAGAAATCGCGCCGCCGATCGTCATGGCCTCCGAAGCGTTGGCCGCGGCACCCGAAGCACCGCCGCCACCGCCTACCGATTGCGCGAAAATGCCGTGCGAAAGATAGCCGAGCGTGGTGATCTTGCCATGATTGTCGACGATTACGTCGCCACCGCTGCTGCCCCCACCGCCCAGCCCGCCGATCGCCAGCGTCACCGACGTTTCCGCGCTGCCTGTCTCGGTCGAGCCGGCGCCCGCCGCGCCACCGCCACCGCCCACCGATTGCGCGAAGATGCCGTGCGAATTATCGCCCTTGGTCAGGATCTCGCCCGACCCGAAATTAGTCACATGAACGGTTTCGCCACTCTTGCCGCCGGTGCCGCCGGCGCCGCCGAGGCTCAAGGTTATGGCCACATTGGAGTCCTTGGCCGAGGTGCCCGAAGCGCCGCCGACGCCGCCGCTGCCGCCGATCGACTGCGCCAGTATGCCGTGCGAATAGGCCTTCTCGGTCTGGATCCAGCCGCTGTTTTCGACATTGACCTTGCCACCGTTACCGCCAACGTTGCCGGACCCGCCCAGTGACAGGTTGACACTGACTTCCGATTCATCGGTGTGACCGGTGCTTTCGCCGGCGCCACCGGCGCCACCGCCGCCACCCACCGACTGTGCGAAGATGCCGATGGAACGCTCCTGCTGGGTCCAGATGCCGGCCGTGGCGAGATTGAAGACGTCGACTTGGAAAGCGCTGCCACCGCCGCCGCCTGCCCCGCCAAGCGCCCCACCGATCGCATATTTACCCAATACGCCCGATGTCGCCGAGCCGCCGACACCACCACCGCCGCCGATCGAGTTGGCGCTGATACCATACGAATCGGCGCCGTCGGTCACGATCAGGCTCCGGTTGGTAACAGAGACCGTGCCGCCATTGCCGGCACCACCCGCGGCGAGGCCGATCGCCGCGCCGATGCCGACGGACGTCTCGCCTTCGCTGCCTCCGCCAACGATCTCCTCGTCGGTCGAAGCCGCGCCGCCGCCGCCGCCGCCGCCGACCGACATCGCCAGGATACCGATGGAATTGAAGCTCTGGGTCCGGATTACCCCGGAATTGTCGACATGCACGCCGGCGCCGATGACGTTGTTGCCGTCATCCAGGCGGAACAACGCCGCATCGTTGCCGGAGCCGCCCGAACCGCCAATGCCGACATTGACGGTGACACTCGTCTCGCTGGTGCCGCCAAGGTGGAACGCCTTGGCGTTGCTCGATCCGCCCATGCCGCCGCCGCCGCCCAGCGATTGCGCGACGATGCCTGAGGAGAAATCGCCCTTGGTCGTCAAATTGCCGGTGTTGATCACGTCGACCGCGCCGGAGATATTGCCGGTGCCGCCCCCGCCTCCGACGGTCACGTTGGCCGCAACGTTGACGCCTTGGCCGCCGCCCAGATCGGCGGTCGCACCGTTGGTCGAGCCGCCATTGCCGCCGCCGCCGCCGATCGACTGCGCAAGGATCGCCGCGCTCATGTCGCCATCCGTCTGCACCGTCATGGCATTGTGGACGAGCACATCGTCGCTGACATTGCCGTCGCCGCCGCCACCGCCGATGCTGACGGTCGCGTTAACACTGACATTGACGCCGTAACCGCCAGCCGCCGCCCAGGAATCGCCGCCATTGCCGCCGCTGCCGGCAACCGACTGGGCAAGAATGCCGCCAGCCTGGTAAACCTTGGTGACGATGCTGCCGCCGCCGCTGAGGCCGGTATCGACGATCACCAGGTCGCTCCTGCCACCGTCGCCGCCCCAGCCGCCGACCGTAACGCCGAGGCTGACATTGACGCCGTTGCTGACCGAGCCGGCCATCGTGGCCGCACGGCCGCCATTGCCGCCGCCGCCGCCAATCGACTGTGCCACGATGCCGCCCGAGCCGACCGCGTCGGTGTCGGCGATGATGTTGCCGTCCGCCCTGACCGTAACCTTGCCGCCAGGGCCGCCATCGCCGCCCTCGCTGCCAACCGAAACGCCGACAGCTGCCGATGCGTAGAAACCGGCGCTGAAGGCTCCGGAATAGGCATTGCCGCCATTACCGCCGCTACCGCCGACCGATTGCGCCAGGATGGCCTTCGCGCCCGCGCCGCCGACGTGGATGTCGCCCTTGTGGGTGACGGTAACCTGATCGCTCAGGTTCGCATCGCCGCCGCCGCCGCCGATCGCGACGCCAGCCGCACCGAATATACCGACCGCGACCGCACCGGCGCTGCCGCCATTGCCGCCGCCGCCGCCGACCGATTGCGCCAGGATGCCGTGCGCGAGCGCGCCTTTGGTGGTTATGTTTGCTGTGTTTTTGACCTCGACCTGGCCACCTGCCCCGCCAGCGCCGCCCTGGCCACCGACAGCGACAGCCGCAAAGGCACCACCGGCGCCCGCCAAGCCTCCGTCACCACCTGAACCACCGACCGACTGCGCGAAGATGCCGATCGAGAGGTCCCTGTCAGTGGCGATCCGAGCCGTATTTTCGACATAGACTTTCTGGCTGCCACCACCGGAACTGCCATTGCCGCCCAGCGAGAAGGAAGGTCCGCCAACCGTCACCGCAAAGCCTCCGGAGCCGCCGCCACCGCCGACCGACTGCGCCATGATGCCGTGCGACTGAATACCTTCGGTCTGCACGACGGCGCCGTTGATGACATCAACGGTGTTGCCGCCGCCACCGCCGGCGCCCTTGCCACCGATCCCGATGCCGAGGCCCAGGTTCAGTCCTGCGGAACCGCCGCCCGTGCCGCCGCCACCGCCGATGGATTGCGCGACAATACCCGTCGAGCGATCGCCGATCGTATGGATCAAGCCGCCACCAATTGTGGCCCTGACCGTCTCGGCCTCGCCGGCCGCTCCGCCTTTGCCGCCGATGCCGATCGTCGCAGCGATAGCGCCATTGAAGGAAAAGCCGCCATTGCCACCGCCGCCGCCTATCGATTGAACGATCAGGCCAGCGGAGTCGGCGCCGTGGGTTGTGATATTCGTGGTGGTGGAGTTGTAGACGACCTTGCCCGCGGCGCCGCCGCCGGCGCCACTGCCGCCGATGCCGACGGTCAAGCCAAGGCCGACACCGATGACGCCGCCGCCATTGCCGCCGCCGCCGCCGATCGATTGCACGATGATACCGGCCGACCTTTCCTTGAAGGTCTCGACCGAACCATTATAGGTCGCATCGACCGCCTTGCCCGCGCCTGCCGCGCCGCCGCCACCACCGATGCCCAGATTGGCGATCGCGCCAAACGTGCCGACGAAGCCGCCATTGCCGCCACCGCCGCCGACCGACTGTACGACGAGGCCGATCGAGTCGGTGCCGCGCGTGATGATCGATTGCTGGCCGCCATTGGCGGTGCGGAAGAACACGTCGCCGCCATCGCCGCCGCCGCTGCCCTTGCCGCCGATTCCAACGCTCGCTCCGAAGAGGGCGCCTTCCACGACAAAGCCGCCATTGCCGCCGCCGCCGCCAAGCGATTGGACGACGATGCCTGCCGACCGGTCCTGCAGGGTTTCGACCGAGCCGCCGGTGGTGACGTCGACCTTCCTGGCGAAGCCGCCTGAACCAGCCGAGCCGCCGACGCCTACAGCCACGAGACCCGCGCCACCGAGAGCGAAGCCGCCATTGCCGCCGCCGCCGCCCACCGACTGGGCGAGGATGCCGATGGAATCGGTGCCGCGCGTCGTGACCTTGGCGTTTGCGATGTTGTAGGTGACCTCGTCTCCGTTGCCGGCCGCGCTGCCGCTGCCGCCCACCGAAACAGACACGATGCCGCCAAGCGCAAAGGCGCCACCGCCATTGCCGCCGCCGCCACCCACAGACTGTGCGAGGATGCCGATGGCCGAACGACCGTTGGTGTCGACCGTCGGACCGGTCGCGGCCTGGTTGACGTTGACGGCTCCGGCATTGCCGCCGGTTCCGCCGCCGCCGCCGATCGCGACAGCGACTGCCGGGGCGACCGACAGGGCAAAGCCGCCATTGCCGCCACCACCACCGACCGACTGAGCCAGAACGCCATGCGCGCCGTCGCCGCTGCCGTCAGCGCCAGTTGTTATCGTGCCGCCGACATTGGCGATGACAGTCCCGCCTTTGCCGCCGCCGCCGGCTGTGCCGCCGATCGACACGATGCCGGCTGCGCCGCCGCCATCGCCGCCGCCGCCACCGATCGATTCGACCAGCATGCCAATAGCACCCCGGCCATTGGTGGTGATGTTGCCGGTGTTGGTACCGGTTGCATTGGCGCCATCATTGCCCGCGCCGCCGGTGCCACCGCCGCCGAACAGGCCGAAGGCGTCGCCGCCGCCACCACCGCCGCCGCCGACCGACTGTACGGCCATGCCGCTGGCGAAATCACCATGCGTTATGATGCCGCCCGAATTGCTGCCCGTGGCATTTCCGCCCAAAGTGGCGCCGCCGCCATTGCCGCCGCCGCTGACGACCCCGACGCCATCGGCGCCATTGCCACCCACACCACCTGCCGACCGCACCAGCATGCCATAAGAGGCCAATCCCGATGTTTCCACCTTGCCGGCGTTGCTTGCCGATGCGGTGCCGCCGGAAGCGCCATCACCGCCGTCACCAGCATCGACGCCGAGACTGACGATGTTGTCACCGCCCTGGCCGCCATTGCCGCCGCTGGCATTGGAGAAAATGCCGTAGGAGAAGTCGCCCGTCGTCATGATGTCGCTGGTGCCAGACGCAACCGCGTTGGCGTTGCCGCCGGTATTGCCGCTTCCGGCGTCGCCGCCGAGGTTCGCGATCGCCGGCAGGGCGCCGCCGCCACTGCCGCCATTGCCACCGACCGCAGAAGCTTCGAAGCCATGATGTCCCGTGCCGATGGTCGACATCACAGCGTTGTTGAGAATGTCGACGGATCCACCCACGCCGCCATTGCCGCCCTCACCACCATTGGTTTCAATGGGCGTTCCAGCCAGGCCTTCGCCGCCGTCGCCGCCATCGCCGCCATTGGCAGTGCCGACAAATCCAGATGCGTTGACGTTTATCTGCGGAGCGTTGTTTACGGCTCCAGGGGTCGCATTTGTAATCGATCCGCCGGGATCGCCATTATCGCCATCTGCGTCAAAGCCACCAGGTCCCCTGTCCGGAGCATCCGGGCCGTTCTCGTCTATGACGAACTGAGCATGCGCCGCCGGTATCGGCGGAAAACCCACCAGCGCGGTGGCGCCGAGGAGGACCATCAACCGTCCGGCAATCACACCTGGCCGGCGACGGCGACCCGAGCCAGACGCTTCTTACGCACGTGCCACCGGTCCAAGTTTGAACAAAGTCCACGCTTGCGCCGCACGAAGCGAACAAGGCGAACTGCCGGGCAGCGCTTGGCGGGCAAGCCCTGCTTGCTGGGATACCTCTGCCACATGGGCATTGGCAGCATCGATACCGGAACCCGGAACCGCGAATGCGCGTTTGATGGCAAAGCCACCACGCTTTGAAAACAAAGCCATGCACTTACCCCCCGTTTTACGGGGGCGCGTCTCAATGCCTGCTTAAGGCGACGCCACCGCTATGCTCATGCAATTGCAATAAGGATGCCGGCACTGCGCAATAAGGTTCAATGCATTAAAACAGAGCATCCGCGTTCCCACTTGCGGAGCTCTGACTCAATTAGAATACATTAACTTATGCCGGATGAAACCGAAAATTTACGTGCGGACACTGACTAAAGCCGCTGACGTTTCATAGTCGTCATATGACGACTATCTGCGGTTCACTGCTGGAATCGCAGAACAAAGCGATCGGACTGCCCGATTTCGTGATGCTCGACCCGCTGGCCATGGCATCGCCGCGCAAACGTCCTATATCAGTGGGCAGAGTTTTTTGCGCGGGAATGAGCGAATGTCGGCACTTCGGCCATCAACGATCTTCACAGTGGCAATGCTGGCCACGGCAGTGCTGGCGGGCGTTTGCCTGCCGGCTTCCGCGCAAGCGCTCAATTCCGCTACCGGCAACAATGCGCTGATCCGGCAGAACGACCTGCAAATCCTGCAAAACAGGATACAACGGCAGCAATATCAGCAGCAACAGCAGCAGTACCGCGCCCAGGACCGCCAGATCGTTCAGCAGCCGCCCCCGGTCGTGCAGCAGCTCAAGCCAAGCTGCCAGACCCAGATAATCGGCACCACCGCCGTGAGCAATTGCCGCTGACATCAAGGCGTTTTTCATTTATTTAGCCGACTTAGGTATTTCGAGTGTCTTTCGGCACATGCGAAAGTTTTGGTTTTGCAACGATGCCTTGTCGCGCTATGCGGCATTGCATCGACTGGATTGACGAATGGCAGCCACCAAGAAAAAGGCCGTACGCAAGGCAAAGAAGGGCGAGAGGATCCGCCAGGTGGCGGCTATTCCCTTTCGGCTGACCGCGCGCGGCGGCATCGAGGTCATGCTGGTCACGTCGCGTACCACCAGGCGCTTCATCGTCCCCAAGGGCTGGCCGATGAAGGGCAAGAGCGGACGCAAGGCGGCCACCATCGAGGCGCAGGAGGAAGCCGGCGTGCTCGGCAAGACGCTGAAGCAGCCGGCGGGTACCTATTCCTACTGGAAGCGGCTGGCCAATCGCTTTGTCCGCGTCGACGTCATCGTCTATCTGCTCGAGGTGAGTGAGGAACTGGCCGACTGGCAGGAAGCCAAACGACGCCAGCGGGCCTGGCTGGCGCCAGCCGACGCGGCCATGCTCATCGACGAGCCGGATCTTTCAACGTTGGTGAAGACGCTGAAGCTTCCTCAGCCTTTGCAGGTGGACCAGGCGTAAAGCCTCACTCGCCGGGCTCATCGCTTTCGGGAAACGGCCGCACCGGCGTGCCGGTATAGGTCCACAGCCATTCGCGCGGCAGCGGCCCCTTGTTTCGCTCGGCCTGCTGCGACTGCTCCCAGGCATGCGCAAGGATGCCGACCGAGCGCGACAGCACGAAAAGCCCTCGCGTCAGCGCTGGCGGAAAACCGAGTTCGCCATAGATGACGGCGGTAGCGCCATCGATGTTGAGCGGTATTTTTTTCCTCTTGCGTCGCGCGACGTCCGCCTCGATCGCTTCTGCAATATCGGCGAAACGTCCGTTGACGGCACCGCGTGCGGCAAATTCGCGGGTCAGTTCCAGCAAACGCGGCGCGCGCGGGTCGACGGGATGGAAGCGATGTCCGAGCCCCGGCACATAGCCCTTCTCCTCGGCGAAGAACCGGTCGAGCCTCGCCGAGACCGCTTCATTCAGCGTCATCCCGGCATCGATCGCCACGGCAATGTCACCATAGAAGGAAAGCGCCTGCTCGCCGGCGCCACCGTGCACGTCGCCGAGAACGTTGATGGCCGAGGCCATGGCGCTGTTGATACCGACGCCGCAGGTTGCGGCCATGCGCGCAATGGCGATCGATGGCGCCTGCGGTCCGTGGTCGACGGCGGCTCCCAAGGCAATGCCGAGCAACTCTGCCTGGTCCTCGCTGGGCAGTTCGCCGCGCAGCATCAGCCAGATGACAGCCGGGAAGCTGACGCGGCCGATCAGATCCTGGATCTCGTAGCCGCGCAGCCGGATGACACCAGGCCGCATCTCGATGATGTCGGTCTGCCACCATTCCTCGCCGCGCTCACGGCCCGTCTTCTCCGTGTCGCTCATGCGCGTGCCTTTGCCTTGCCGCGGGGTGGCAGGTCGGCGAACACCTCGCCCATATGTTCGCCGAGCGCCGGCGGCGGCTTTGTCGGCAAGGGCGCCTCGCCATCGACCATGAAGCCGCCGCGCAGAACGGTCAGCGGCTTGTCCATGCCGGCCACATCATCAAAATTCGCGGTCACCCGGCGTTCGAGCACTTGCGGCTCGGCCAGCACTTGCGGGATCGTCAGCACCCTGCCGGCAGGCACGCCGGCGCGATTGAGCATCTCTTCCCAGGCAGCCGCCGAGGCGCCCGCCAGGGCGTCCTCAATTTCGACTTTAAGCGCCGCACGGTTGCGCTTGCGCGTCTCGCGCTCGGCAAAGCGGACATCGGAGGCCAGTTCCGGCCGGCCGATCAGCCGGCACAGCGCCACGAACTGCTCCTGCTTGTTGGCGGCGATGTTGACGAGCCCGTCGCCGGTGCGAAACGTACCGGAGGGTGCCGCAGTCATGTTCTCATTGCCCATCGGCTTGGGGTCGATGCCTGCGGTCAAATAGTTGGAAACCGGCCAGCCAAGCGCGGAAAGTGTGCATTCGAGCATCGAGACGTCGAGAAAGGCACCCTCGCCGCTCGTCTTCTGCCGCACCAGCGCCGAGGTAATGGCGAACGCGCCGACCAGTCCGCCAAGCGTGTCGGCCACGGGATAGCCGACCCGCAGCGGCGCCGTTTCCGGTGTTCCGGTGATACTCATGATCCCCGACAGGCCCTGGATGATCTGGTCATAGGCGGGATTGTCGCGCATCGGCCCGGTCTGGCCGAAACCCGATATCGCGCAATAGACGAGGCCTGGACGGACCGTCTTCAGCGCCTCGTAACCAAGCCCCAGCCGATCCATCACGCCCGGGCGGAAATTCTCCACCAGGGCGTCGGCGCTGGCCACCAGATCGAAAAAGCGCTCGCGATCGGCTTGCTGCTTGAGGTCGAGCACCACCGACCGTTTGCCGGCGTTCTGCGCCAGGAACGATGCGCCCATGCCGGCGCTGTTCAGCTTTGGCGAGCCGCCGAGCTGGCGGGCCAGGTCGCCGCCTTGCGGCGCCTCGACCTTGATCACATCGGCGCCGAGCAGCGCCAGCTGATAGGCGCAGTAGGGACCGGCCAGGACGTTGGTCAGGTCGAGGACGCGGATACCGGAAAGCAATTCTGTCATGGCATCATTGGATCGATCAGGCATCGCCGGGCACATGCTCCGGTCCTCGCCGACGCCGATGCTCGATGAAGGCCCAGATATGCGGGCTGGCGAGGCCGATGAAGGCGAGCGTCAGCAGCGTCAGCGACAGCTTGTGGGTGTAAAACACCGACCAGTCGCCATTCGAAATGGTCATCGCCCGGCGGAACTGGGTTTCGGCGAGCGGTCCAAGGATCATGCCGATAATGACGGGCGCGGTCGGGAAATCGAACCGCCGCATCAGGAAACCGGCCGCCCCCAGGAGATACAGGATGACGAGGTCGATGGGCGATTGCGAAATGCCATAGGTGCCGACCGTGGCGAACACCAGGATGCCGGCATAAAGCTGCGGCGCCGGGATTTTCAGCAACCGCACCCACAGCCCGATCAGCGGCAGGTTGAGGACGACGAGGATCACGTTGGCGATGAACAGGCTGGCGATCAGCCCCCAGACGAGGTCGCCCTGGGTCGTGAGAAGCAGCGGCCCGGGATTGATGCCGTAGCTCTGGAAGGCCGACAGCATGATCGCCGCGGTCGCGGAGGTCGGCAGGCCAAGCGTCAGCATCGGCACCAGCACGCCGGCGGCGGAGGCATTGTTGGCGGCCTCGGGGCCGGCAACGCCTTCGATGGCGCCGACGGTGCCGAACTCCTCCTTGTGCTTCGACAGCTTCTTTTCGATGGCATAGGACAGGAAGGTCGGGATTTCGGCGCCGCCGGCCGGCATGGCGCCGATCGGGAAGCCGATCGCAGCGCCGCGCAGCCAGGGTTTCCACGAACGCCCCCACTCGGCCGCCGTCATGTAGAGCGAGCCCTTCAGCGGCACGATCTCGTCCTTGCCGGCATAGCGGCGCGAGGCCATGTAGAGCGTCTCGCCGACGGCAAACAGGCCAACCGCGGCAATGATGACATCGACGCCATCAAGCAGTTCGTTCGTGCCGAAGGTGAAGCGTGGCTGGCCGGTCTGCAGGTCTACGCCGATCATGCCGATGACGAAGCCGGCGAACAGGCTGGTCAGGCCGCGTACGGAAGACGAGCCGAGCACCGCCGAAACGGTGATGAAGGCCAGCACCATCAAAGAGAAATATTCGGCCGGACCAAAGGCCAATGCGAACTTGACCACCACCGGCGCCAGGAAAGCGACGCCCATCGTGCCGATCGTGCCGGCGACGAACGAGCCTATCGCCGAAGTGGCGAGTGCCGCGCCGCCGCGCCCGGAACGCGCCATCCTGTTGCCTTCCAACGCAGTGACGATGGTGGCGCTTTCGCCGGGCGTGTTGAGCAGGATCGACGTCGTCGAACCACCATACATGGCGCCGTAGTAGATGCCGGCGAACAGGATGAAGGATGCCTCCGGCGCCACCTGATAGGTGATCGGCAAAAGCAGCGCGATGGTCAGCGCCGGCCCAAGACCGGGCAGCACGCCGATGGCGGTACCGAGTGTGGTGCCAAGCAGGCACCACAGAAGGTTGACCGGGGTGAAGGCAACCGAGAAGCCATGTGCGAGATGTCCGAGCGTTTCCATGGCGTCAGCCCCTCAACATGGTGATGAACGCATCGATGACCGTGTTCAGCTGGTTCTCGATGAAACCGGCACCGATGTTGACGCCAAGCGCCCTGGCGAAGCCGAAATAGGCGGCCAGCGCCAGGATCAGGCCGAGCACTGCGTCACGCAGCGTGCGCTTGCTGCCGAAGCCGTAGCAGACCAGAACGAACATGATGACGGATGCCATCGTGAAGCCGAGCGGCCGGATGAGCAGCAGATTGGCGAGCAGGCCGATGACGACGAAGCCCATCGCCTTCCAGTCGGTCGGCGTCTCCTTTTCCTCCTCCGGCTGCCAGCCGCCGCGCAAGGCAGCGAGGATGAGCAACAGCGAAAGAACCACCAGGCCGAACATGGTGAGGTAGGGAAAGACGGTCGGGCCGACCTTGGAGTAGAGCGGCGACACCGGGATTGCCAGCGTCTGCCAGGCGACGGCGCCGGCGCAGGCCAGGAGCCCGATGCCGATCAACAATTCCGGCACGGCAAGGCGCCACGGCGCCGCCTGCTGGTCGCTGGTGCTCATCGGTATCCTCCCAAGATGGCCGGCATCCTCCAGCCCGCCGCATCCGCAGTTTCGCCGCATCATATGTCCATGCGGCAGGCGAGATGGGAAGGGGGCGGCACTCTAACCGCCCCCTGAAGACATCAGGCGAGGCCGAGATCCTTGAGGATCGCGGTGATGCGGGCCGTGTCCTCGGTGAGGAATTTTGCGTAGTCGTCGCCAGTCAAAAGGATGGGCGTCCAGTTGCGGTTTTTGCATTCGGTTGCCCATGCATCGCTCTTGGCCATGGTCTCGATCATTGTGACCATCGCCGCCTTGTCGGCGTCGGAAACGCCGGGCGGTGCGAAGACGCCGCGCCAGTTGAACAGTTCGACATCGATGCCGGCCTCCTTCAGCGTCGGTGCGTCGATGCCGTCCTGACGCTTGTCAGCCGAGATGGCGAGCAGCCGCAGCGCGCCCGCCTTGACCTGCTCGGAGAACTCGCCAAAGCCGGAGATGCCGGCCGCGACCTGGTTGCCGAGCAGCGCCGACAACGCCTCACCGCCGCCGGCGAACGGCACGTAGGACAGGTTTGTCGCCGGCACGCCGACCGTCTTGGCAATCAAGCCGAACAAGATGTGATCCGAGCCGCCGGCGGAGCCGCCGGCGACGGGAACCTTTGTCGGATCGGCCTTGAGCGCGGCGACGAAATCAGCGGCCGTCTTGAACGGTGACTCCGCCGGCACGACCAGGGCCTCGAACTCGCCGGTGAGGCGGGCGATCGGGGTGACTTGCGTCAGATTGTTCGCGGCCTTGTTGGCAATGATGGCGCCGACCATGACCATGCCGGCAACCATCAGGGAATTGCCTTTGCCGTTCCACTGGCTGATGAATTGCGGCAGCCCGACAGTGCCGCCGGCGCCGCCGACATTGGTGATCTGCGAACCCGAGATCAGCTTTTCACTGCGCAGCACCTGGTCGATCGTGCGCGCCGTCTGGTCCCAGCCGCCACCCGGTGCGGCAGGCACGAAGAGCTGTATCTGGGGCGCGCCTTCGGCGTAAGCGGGAGAAAGATGCGACGTCATCAGCCCGGCACCCACGGCTGCGGTGCTCATCAAAAATCTGCGTCTGTTCAGCATGGGGATTCCTCCAAATCACGACACCTCCTCCGGTGCCCGCCAAAACGCGCCTGCATCCAGACCCGTCATCGATTTCAAGCAGATGTTACGGAGTTCTGTCAACGGAAACGATATTCTACTGGACAGAACGATTTGGGGCGCGACAGAGTCGCGTCGCTCGGCTTTCTTCAAACTGGAACCACCATGGACTCGCCAAGCAAATCGGCAGATGGGGAAATAGATCGCACCTCGGCGGACGGTGTTGCCGCGCTTGATCGGGCCATTGCCATCCTCGATGCCTTCACCACGGATGACCGGTCGCTCAGCCTGGCCGAAATCGCGGCGCGCACCGGCCTCTACAAGAGCACCATCCTGCGGCTTGCGAATTCCCTCATGCGCGGACGATTGCTCGAGCGCCTCGACAATGGACGCTACCGCGTCGGACCCGCGACCTTTCGGCTCGGTGCGCTCTACCAGCGTTCGGTCGTGGCGGTCGATATCCTGCTGCCGATCATGCGCGATCTTTCCGAGCGAAGCTGGGAGAGCGTTGCCTTCTATGTTCGCTCGGGCGACGTCCGCACCTGTCTCTACCGCGTCGAATCCAAGCACCCGATCCGCTACACGATACGCGAAGGCGACGTATTGCCTTTGCTGCTCGGCTCGGGAGGCCGCGTGCTCGCAGCGTTTTCGGGCCAGCAGGGCGAACCTTACGAGACCATCCGCAAGACCTGCAACTGCCTCGCCGTGGGCGACCGCGACCCCGAGACGGGGGGCGTGTCGGCGCCGGTGTTCGGCCCGGGAGGCGTCCTGCTCGGCGCCTTGACCCTGGCTGGACCCAGCACGCGCGTCGACGCGGCATTTCTGCAGCGCATGAAGCGGCCGCTGCTCGAGGCGGCGGCCCGCGCCACCCGCGCCTTCGGCGAGGACGCCTCCATGCTCGAGCGGGCAAGCCTGGCAGCGGACGCCATGCCGTAGAACACGTTCTCGTTGGAAGCCCCGCTCAAGTCAGTTTGACCAGACCACAGCGGTTCTTGGCGCGGCCCGCCTCGTCATCATTGCTGGCGACAGGCGCCATCATGCCGGCGCCGGCAGCTGTCAGCCCGCGGCTCAGGTCACCGCGCCAGCAGGATGGTCGGAGTGTCGTGATAGGTGGTCTTCACCACTTCCCGGTAACCGCACTTCGCAGCCACCCTCAGCGACGCGCCGTTTTCCGGATCGATGATGCAGACGGTCTTCTCGCGCCCGAAAATCTCTTCGCTCCACGCCAGGATGCGGCCAACCACCTCGGTGGCGAAGCCCGCCCCGTGCACGGCCGGAACCAGCGCCCACCCGGCCTCGGGAATGCCTTCGATCGATGGTTCCATGTCGCGCTTCAGGTCGTGAAACCCGGCCTCGCCGATGAAGCGTCCGGTCGCCTTCTCCTCAATCGCCCAGAAGCCATAGCCGAGCAGCGACCACAGGCCGGCGTGACGCAGGAAGCGCATCCAGCTTTCTTCGCGCGTGCGCGGCTTGCCGCCGATGAAGCGGGTGACGACGGGATCGGTCCACATCGCGGCATAGGTGTCGAAATCATCCAGCCGGTGTGCCCGCAGGATGGTGCGCTTCGTTTCGATGACAGGGGCGCTGGTCGCTTGTGGATTGTTCATGGGATCTGCCTCGTACGGATCGCCAGCGCTTAGCAAATCGCCGGTGCGGCGCAAGGGGCCAGCGCAACACGGCCCATCATCCAGGCGCCGCTATGGGAATTTTGCGAGACGGTGTTATTTTTTCACGGCAGGCCGATTCAACGCCTGCCAGCGCGACCTTTCAGGCGCGCATTGCTGCCGTCAACCCCAGGGAAAGAGCATGGACACCACCGATCTTGTGCTTGCGATCTTCCATCATCTGCTGGTTTTTTCGCTGGCGGGGATCATCGGCGCCGAATTCGTCCTGATCCGCGGCGATCTGGGCGCTGCGACGCTCAAGAGGCTCGCCGGCATCGACCGCCATTACGGCATCATTGCCACGCTGATCATCGTCGTCGGCATCGGCCGCGTCTTCTATGGCCTCAAGGGCTGGGAATTCTACGTCTACAATTGGGTGTTCTGGGCCAAGATAGCGGCGTTCGTCATGGTCGGCCTGCTGTCGATCATCCCGACCGTCCGCTTCATATCCTGGAACAGGCAGGCGAGCGGCAATGCCTCGTTCCAGGTACCGGCGGCCGAGCTTGCGTCCGTGAAGACTTACATCCGCGCCGAAGCTTTCATCTTCCTGCTCATCCCGGTCTTCGCCGCGGCGATGGCGCGCGGCTACGGCTATTGAGGCCGAACTCTATTCGCAAGGTGGTCTCGATTATAAACTAGCGGCAATCTCCTGGATAAAATCCAGAAATGCTCTGACCTTAGCCGGCGGCAGATGGCGCGATGGGTGATAGGCGTAGAGCGGATAAAGTTCTTCCGACCACTCCCGCAGGATCGGCACGAGGTCTCCCCGTGCCAGGAACGGCGCAAGGCCGATGGCGAGGCTTTGGAAAATGCCTTGGCCCGCTACGCAGGCTGTGACCGCGACGGAAGGATCATCCAACACCAGGCGGCTTGAGATCTTGACCCTGACGATCTCCCCGCCCCGGAGAAACTCCCATGGAAAAGGAAGGCCGGTTTGAGGATCACGGAAGAGAAGCGCCTCGTGATGGACGAGGTCGTGCGGCGACTGTGGCTGGCCGTGCCGTTCGAGATAGGCCGGCGCCGCAACTGTCAGGATCGGGGTTTCCAGGAGCTTGCGTATGATGAGGGATGAGGCATCGGGCGGCCCGAAGCGTATCGCCACGTCCACGCCGGTCATCATCTCCTCGCGGTAGTTGCTGGTCGAGAAATCCAGCATCAGCAGCGGATAGCGGGCGAGGAACCGCTGCAGCCCGGCCGCGAGCACCATGCGTGCGAACCACGGGTCCACCGATACGCGCAGCCGGCCGCGTACGAGCGCCGCCGCGCCCGCGGCCTCGGCAGCCGCCTCATCCAGGCCTGCAAGAAGCGGCATCACTTGTGCGTGGAAGCGGCGTCCTTCCTCGGTGAGGGTGACTGCACGCGGATTGCGATCGAACAACCGCACGCCGACCCGCGCCTCCAGACGCGCGACGGCCCGGCTTACCCCTGAAGGCGTCAGGCCGAGCATCTCCGCGGCGCGAGCGAAATTCCCAGCCTCCGCAACCGCTGCCAGAACCCCGACGCCGGTCAGAAGCCGCGTGTCGAAAACCATTCGATTCCCCTTCGCCTCCGAGGCGAGCAATAGTGAATCTGAGTCACTGTAACATTGATTCTAATGCGCGTGAATCATGTCATGGCACGACTTACAAGTGACGTCCTGGCAACATTGCGGGCGAGCGGCCGGGAAAATCGGATTTCCCTCGATCCAGAAAGGAGTTGGTCATGAACCAGATCACACGCAGAACCATGCTTCAGCGCGGAGGAATGCTGGGGGCCATTCTGGCTCTCGATACGGTCAGCCCCGCCTTGGCCAAAAGAATGCCAGCCGGCTCGTCAGTGCAGTTCAAGGCGATCGACGCCGCCTTGCAGGCAGGCGTCTCAAACGACGACGTAGCCGGTGTCATCGCCGTCGCGGCGACGCGCAAAGGCATGGTCTACGAAGGTGCCTTCGGCAAGGCCAACGTCGCAACGGGCGCACCGATGACGCTCGACACGGTATTCTGGCTGCTGCCGATGACCAAGGCGTTCACGGCGACGGCCTGCATGCAGTTGGTCGAACGGGGCCGCCTGCATCTGGACGATGATGCGTCGAAGTACCTGCCGGAACTGGCCTCTCCACAAATCCTCGACGGCTTTGCCGAGGATGGAACGCCGCGACTGCGGCCGGCCAAGCGCGCGATCAAGGTTCGCCATCTGCTGACGCATACCTCCGGCTGCACCTACTCGATCTGGAGCGAGGCTCTGACCCGCTACGAGAAAGTGACGGGCATGCCCGACATCGCGACCTGTAGGAACGCCGCCTTCACCGCCCCACTCGAATTCGAGCCCGGCGAGCGATGGGAATATGGCATCAGCATGGACTGGGTCGGCAAGCTGGTCGAGGCGGTGTCTGATCAGTCGCTCGAAATCTACTTTCGCGAGAACATTTTCGCGCCGCTCGGCATGAAGGATTCAGGCTTCCTGATCGGGACCGAGCAGAAGCGGCGTGTCGCCAGCTTCCATAGCCGCCGCGCCGATGGCGGGCTGGAGCCGGCACCCTTCGAGATGCCGCAGCGGCCGGAGTTCTTCATGGGCGGCGGCGGCGCCTTCTCGACGCCGCGCGACTACATGGCCTTTCTGCAGGCGCTGCTGAACGGCGGCACGCTGCATGGCGAGCGAATCCTGCATCCGGAGACGGTCGCCATGATGATGCAGAACCAGATCGGCGAGCTGAACGTCCAGGAGATGCATTCGGCGCAGCCGTCCTATTCCCGCAGCTTCGACCAGTTCCCGGGACAGCCGCATAAATGGGGTCTGTCTTTCGACATCAACATGCAGGCAGGACCGAACGGGCGCTCCGCCGGCAGCATCTCCTGGGCAGGTCTGCTCAACTGCTACTTCTGGCTCGATCCGGTGAAGCATGTCACAGGCGCGCTCTTCACCCAGGTCCTGCCCTTCTACGACGAGCGGGTCGTCGCGCTCTACGGCGCGTTCGAGCGCGGCCTCTATGCCGGACTTGCCTGAACCCAGGCGATCGACATCAACATCTGGAGAACCATCATGTACGCAATCACCGGAATCACCGGCAAGGTCGGCGGCGCACTTGCGCGCAGCCTTCTCGCCGGGGGACTACCCGTCCGCGCCGTTCTGCGCGACAAGGCCAAGGCGGCGGAGTGGAGAACCCGGGGCTGTGACGTCGCCCTGGCCGAGATGGACGATGCGGCAAGCCTGACTTCAGCGTTTCGGGGTGCCACGGGCGTCTTCATCCTGCCGCCCTCCGAGTTCGACCCGGAGCCCGGCTTTCCCGAGGCCAGGCGCGTCATCGCGACCGTGGCGGCGGCTTTGGCCGAGGCGCGTCCCGGCAAGGTGGTCTGCTTGTCGACAATCGGCGCTGATGCTCCGCACGAGAACCTGCTGACCCAGCGCATGCTGATGGAACAGTCGCTGGGGGAGATCGGCCTTCCGATCACCTTCCTGAGGCCCGGCTGGTTCATGGAAAATGCGCTCTGGGACGTTCCCTCGGCGCGCGATGAAGGCGTGTTGCGCAGCTTCCTGCAGCCGGCTGACAGACCGTTCCCGATGGTTGCGACGCAAGATGTCGGGCGCCAGGCCGCCATGCTCCTCCGTGAGGACTGGAGCGGGACGCGGGTCGTCGAGCTGGAAGGGTCCGCACGCGTCTCACCCAACGATCTCGCCCGCGCCTTCGCCACGGTGCTGGAGCGCCCGGTCAGGGTCGAGACAGTGCTGCGTGAAAGCTGGGAGGAGATCTTCCGTTCCCAGGGCACGCAAAATCCGTCACCCCGGATCCGGATGCTTGACGGCTTCAACGAGGGCTGGATCGAGTTCAGCGACCACGGCCGATCAGCGGTGAAGGGCACCACGACACTTGAAAGCGTCATCGTCGAACTCGTCAGGGCGTGCCAAGGCAAGACAGCCGCCTGATGGGATCACGACTTACCGCATGGACTCCCGAACCAGCGGCGGCGCGAAGCGGCGGGGCGCGCGTGTAGCCCCGCCGCCACATCCGCGAAAGGACACCATCATGGAATCATCACCACACAGGGCGTTGTGATCCCACGCCTCGGCTTCGGTACGTTCCGCAGGCCAGGAGGCGACGCCCAGCCGATTGTCGAGAGGGCGATGGGATGCCGCATGAAATTGCAGGCGCATCTCGCGATCAATCGCCAGCTTTGTGAACCCAAACTCTGAGAACCTTTTGAGTGCGGATATCTGCGGATATCGGCAGTTTGCCGTTTGAGCCCGGTTGCTATTTGCTAGCTTGCCCTAGTTGTTGCTTCATGCGCAGCCGGTGTTGAGAGGAGTTCCGCGCAGCGGTTGGAGATTCATATCCCGGGAGGAGATCACGATGAGAAGATTTGTCGCCACTCTGGCTGCTGCCGCGGCCGTCGCGCTTTATGGGTTCACTGCCGGCGCGCAGACCTATCCTGAACGCACCATCACCGTTGTGGTGCCGTTTGCAGCCGGCGGCCCGACCGACACGGTCACGCGCCTCGTCGCGGAAGCGATGTCGAAGGATCTCGGCCAGCAGGTCATCGTCGAAAATGTCGGTGGCGCCGGCGGCACGCTGGGTGCCGGTCGCGTCGCCAACGCCGAGCCTGACGGCTATACGCTGCTGCTCCATCATATCGGCATGGCGACAAGTGCGACGCTGTACAGAAAGCTCGCCTACGACACGCTGAACGCCTTCGAATATGTCGGCCTCGTCACCGAGGTGCCGATGACCATCGTCGGCCGCAAGGACCTGGAGCCGACCGATCTCAAGGGGTTGGTGGAGTACGCCAAGGCCAACAAGGATTCCATTACCGTCGCCAATGCCGGCATCGGTGCGGCCTCGCATCTATGCGGCATGCTGTTCATGAGCGCCATCAAGACGCCGCTGGTCACCGTGCCCTACAAGGGCACCGGCCCGGCCATGACGGATCTGCTCGGCGGCCAGGTCGACATCATGTGCGACCAGACGACCAACACCACCAAGCAGATCCAGGGCGGCACCATCAAGGCCTATGCCGTCACCTCGCCGGAGCGCCTCGATGTGCTGAAGGACGTGCCGACGACGGTGGAAGCCGGCCTTCCCGATGTGCAGGTCGGCATCTGGCATGGCCTCTATGCACCCAAGGGCACGCCGGCCGGGATCACCGAACGCCTGTCGAAATCGCTGCAGGTCGCGCTGAAGGACCAGAACGTCGCGGCCCGCTTCGCCGAACTCGGCACCAAGCCGTCGCCCGAGGCCGATGCGACGCCCGCCGCACTGAAGGCCAAGCTGGAAAGCGAGATCGCGCGCTGGAAGCCGATCATCGAAGCCGCCGGCCAGTACGCCGACTGAGGTTTGAATAGGGGCGCCACCAGCGCCCCTATTCCGCTCGGCATCCGCTACACACTGCGGGCTTGGGAGAACCATCATGAAACCTTTCGCGATCGACAGGGCCAACGGCCTGTGCGCCGCCCTGTTCATCGGTTTCGGCGCATGGTTCGCGCTGCAATCGCTCGGTCTCGAAATCGGCACCGCCTTGCGCATGGGGCCAGGCTATTTTCCGCTGGTCCTGGCGATCGTACTAATCCTGCTTGGCGCCGTCATTCTCGTCCAGGCCGTACGCGTCGAGGGCGAAGCGATCGGGCACATTGCGTGGCGCGGCATGCTGCTCATCCTGCCTGCTCCGATCTTCTTCGGCCTGACAGTGCGCGGCCTCGGATTCATCCCGTCGATCTTCCTGACGGCGCTGATCGCGTCGTTTGCCAGCCGCCGCATGAAGCCATTGACCGCGCTCGTGCTGTCGGCCGGCCTGACGTTGTTTGCCTTCCTCGTCTTCAGCTACGCGCTCGGCCTGCCGTTCCGCCGCTTCGGCCCGTGGCTGGCCCCAGGGTCGGCATCGTGAGGCGATGAGCATGGATCTCCTCGACAACCTCGCGCTCGGCTTTTCGACGGCGACGTCGTTGACCAACCTCGGTTTCTGCCTGATCGGCGTCCTTCTCGGCACGCTGATCGGCGTCCTGCCCGGCATCGGCGCCACCGCGACCATCGCCATGCTTCTGCCCATCACCTTCCAGATCGGCGACCCGGTCTCCTCCCTCATCATGCTCGCCGGCATCTATTACGGTGCGCAATATGGCGGCTCGACCACCGCCATTCTCATCAACATGCCGGGCGAATCCTCGTCCGCCGTGACCGCGATCGACGGCTACCAGATGGCCAGGAACGGCCGCGCCGGAGCGGCTCTCGCGATCGCGGCCATCGGCTCGTTCTTTGCCGGCACGGTGTCGACGTTCCTCGTCGCCATCTTTGCCCCGCCGCTGACGGCGATCGCGCTGAAATTCGGCGCGGCCGAGTATTTTTCGCTGATGATCGTCGGCTTGGTTTCGTCCGTCGCGCTCGCCCACGGCTCTATCGTCAAGGCGCTGGCCATGGTCGTGCTCGGCCTGCTGCTCGGCATTGTCGGCACCGACATCTACACCGGCACGCCGCGCTTCACGCTTGGAATCCGGGAATATGCCGACGGCTTGAATTTCGTTGCGGTGGCGGTCGGCGTCTTTGGCGTCGCCGAGATCCTGCGCAACCTCGAAAACGAGGATGAGCGCTCCGTGATGATCCGCAAGGTCACGGGCCTTATGCCGACCCGCGAGGACTTTCGGCGCATGGCAGCGCCCATCGTGCGCGGAACGATCATCGGTTCGGCGCTCGGCATCCTGCCGGGAGGCGGCGCGATCCTGGCAGCTTTTGCGTCCTACACGGTCGAAAAACGCGTCTCGAAAAACCCGCAGGAGTTCGGCAAGGGCGCCATCGAAGGCGTCGCCGGACCGGAATCGGCCAACAATGCCGGTGCGCAGACCTCCTTCATCCCGATGCTGACGCTCGGCATTCCAGCCAACCCGGTCATGGCGCTGATGATCGGCGCCATGATCATCCAGGGCATCGTGCCCGGCCCCAATGTCGCTACCGAACAGCCGGCGCTGTTCTGGGGTATAATCGCCTCGATGTGGATCGGCAATCTGATGCTGATCGTCCTCAACCTGCCGCTGATCGGGCTTTGGGTGAAGCTGCTGACGATCCCCTATTACGTGCTTTTCCCGATCATCATGGCGTTCTGCTCGATCGGCGTCTACAGCGTCAACAGCAACGTCTACGACCTCTATGCCGTCGCCTTCTTCGGCTTCCTCGGCTATCTCCTGACCAAGCTGCGCTGCGAACCGGCGCCGCTGCTGCTCGGCTTCGTGCTCGGCCCGCTGCTCGAGGAAAACCTGCGCCGCGCCATGATCCTCTCGCGCGGCGACCCGAGCACCTTCGTGACCAGACCGATCAGCGCCGGCCTGCTGCTCATCGCGCTCGCCGTGCTCGTCATCGTCTTCCTGCCGGCGGTCAAGAAAAAGCGCGAAGAGGTGTTTGTGGAGGAGAGTTGAATTACGCCGTCGCTCCGCTTCGGTCCTGAATCTCTTCGACAGGGTCGAGCGGTGCGATCGGCACCAGCGGTGCCGGCACATCGGTCGTCTTGACCTCGGCCTTGCAGATGTCGGCGATGACGCAGGCCGGGCAATCCGGCTTGCGCGCCTTGCAGACGTAGCGGCCATGCAGGATCAGCCAGTGATGTGCATGGCGCATATATTCGTCCGGAATGATCTTCAACAATCCTTGCTCGACCTGTTCCGGCGTCTTGCCGGGCGCCAGCCCGAGCCGGTTGCCGATGCGGAAAATATGCGTGTCGACAGCCATCGTGTGCTGGCCGAAGGCCATGTTGAGCACGACATTGGCAGTCTTGCGCCCGACCCCGGGCAGCTTGACCAATTCATCGCGACTGTCGGGTACCTCGCCGCCATGGTCGCGGATCAGCGCCTGCGACAGAGCAATCACATTCTTCGCCTTGTTGCGCCACAGCCCGATGGTGCGGATATATTCGCCGACCCTTGCCTCCCCCAGTGGCAGCATCTTGTGAGGCGTATCGGCGGCCTTGAACAGCGCCCGCGTCGCCTTGTTGACGCCGGCATCCGTCGCTTGCGCCGACAGCACCACCGCCACCAGCAGCGTGAAGGCGTTGACATGTTCGAGTTCGCCCTTCGGCTCGGGCCTCTGGACGGAAAAGCGCCGGAATATCTCGTGCACTTCGGCCGGGCTGTAGCGCGAGGTGCGCCGCACCGGCCGCGGGCGTGGCTTGGCGTTCGACCCATCGCGCCGTGCGGGCAACAGCTCTTTTTTGGACATGGAAGAATCTTTGGACTTGGGGCTCGCCATTTCCCTCCTATAATATCCCGCCATGAGCGACACAAACGCCTCGTTTCAGGCCGACGAGCCATTCTTTCAGGCGCTACTGACCCCGCACCGGTCGCTGGGCCGGACAGGCTTCTTCATCCTGATGGGCGCGCTGCTGTTCGGCTGGCTGGTGACAGGCGCGTTTTTCCTGTCGCGCGGCGCCTGGCCGGTGTTCGGCTTCTTCGGCCTCGACGTGGTCGCCGTCTACATCGCCTTTCGCATCAACTATCGTGCCGCTCGCGCACGCGAGGAAGTCTCGGTCTCGCGCACCAGCCTCGACATCCGCAAGACCGCCCCCTCGGGGAAATCGGAAGCGCATCGCTTCAATCCGTTCTGGGCGCGGTTTTCGGTGGCCCGTCACGCCGAGATCGGCATCACAGGGATGACGGTGGAAGGCCAAGGGCAGAACGTGCCGATCGGATCGTTCCTGGACCCCGATTCCCGCGAGAGCTTTGCCACCGCCTTTTCGCGGGCGCTGGCGACCGCCAAGGCACGCTGAGCCTGCCACGAGCGGTTCCTGGGCTCGAATTCCGTGTCCATCTGGGTATGCGCCGCAGGAAGGCAAGTTTCGGGTGGCGATCGACGCCCCGAGGGGCGATATTCCGGCTCAAGGAGACAGTTCCATGAGCACACACACCGCGGTCCTCAAAAAGGATATCACGCCTGAAGGCAGCGACTACGAGATCGTGCGCCGTGCCATCGAGAAGATCAGTCTCGACTATCGTGACCAGCCTTCCCTTGAAGAGCTGGCCGAGGAGGTCGGCGAGACGCCGACCGGCTTGCAAAAACTCTTCACCCGCTGGGCCGGCCTGTCGCCCAAAGCCTTCCTGCAGGCGGTGACGCTGGACCATGCGCGCAGGTTGCTCGATTCCGGCATGCCGCTGCTCGAGACCTCGTTCGAACTGGGCATGTCCGGCCCGGGCAGGCTGCATGACCTGTTCGTCACGCATGAGGCGATGTCGCCGGGCGACTACAAGACACGCGGCGCCGGGCTCGCCATCCGCTACGGCTTCCATTCCTCGCCGTTCGGCACCGCCCTGATCATGGCCACCGAGCGCGGGCTTGCAGGCCTGGCCTTCAGCGACCCCGGCGAGGAACGCGCCGCCTTCGCCGACATGTCCAGCCGCTGGCCGAACGCCGTCTACGTCGAGGACATGACTGCTACCGGTCCCTATGCCGCCCGTATCTTCGACCCAACGTTGTGGCGCCCCGACCAGCCGCTGCATGTCGTCATGATCGGCACCGACTTCCAGGTTCGCGTCTGGGAGGCGCTGCTCAAGATCCCGATGGGTAAGGCCCGCACCTATTCCTCGATCGCGGCCAGCATCGGCGCACCGTCCGCCAGCCGTGCGGTCGGTGCGGCCAACGGCGCCAATCCGCTCTCTTTCGTGGTGCCTTGTCACCGCGCCATCGGTAAATCAGGCGACCTCACCGGCTATCACTGGGGCCTGACCCGCAAGCGCGCCATTCTGGGCTGGGAAGCCGGGCAGGTATCGTAATATCGATTTTTCTCGAAATTTTGAAGAAAAACATAGGTATATCGGCGTTATTAAGTATAAGCGCAATTTCCACTGTGGTTTCCGCCTTTGCAACCGAGAGCAACCTCCGGTTCCTGTAATTGTTATTTTAAGCCGTTATTTTAGGTAACTCTAAATTAACCACGATAAAGTGATGATGCCCTCATATTAATCCGGACGATCCGGCTTGATAGGAGGTCCCGATGACATTGTTTCGCGCCGCCTGCGGCGCAGCTCTGCTGGTTGCCAGCATCGACGAGGCCGCGTTGGCCGCGACGCAGAATGTCATCTTCAATGGCACGATCGCGCCCACCTGCACGCTTGTCGTTGCCACCAACGGCACGATGACGGCCAGTCCCGATCTCCAGTCCCTCAGTTCCCACAACAGCGGCGGCTCGGCTGGGACCGTGACGCTGACGACGACCGGAGGTGTGTCGCTCAGCGTCGATCCGGTCACCACCATGACGGTGCCATCGGCAGACAGCACGTCGACGACCTGGACGCCGACCTACTCCGCCACCGGCGCGCATGCCATCGTCGAGACCGGCTCGGCAACCAGCATCACCACACCCGGCGCCGATCTCGTCTCGGTTCACCTCGCCGGAATCAAAGGCGGCAGCAATCGCTTCGCCAACGGCAATTATCAGGCAACGGTAACGCTGCGCTGCGAATGACGCGCAGCGAAGGAGGGGTCGTTGAAACATGTTCGAATCCTGGCGACGGCACTGGCCATCGGATTGGCGCCCATTGCCGTCAAGGCACAATCGATGTCGCCGATGCGTGGCGAGATCAACAGCTTCACCGACGTCTTCGCGGTCCGCATCTTCCCTGCCAATCCCTACGACAGGAAGATCCGGGTCGAAATCCACGTCTACGATCAGGATTTTCAGCCGGTAGATGCCAGAATCTCTCCAAATGTCTTCCAGCTGGCTTCCCAGGCTTCCCGTTCTGTCCTTGTGGTCGTGCCCTTTGATGGCGCCGGCGAGCGTAAAGTGCGTATCTGTACCGAAAGCATTCCCTTTCCCAATCAACAAACGCAGATAAGGGCACAGATATGCGGAAAGTTCTTCGGGCGCCGCAAGTCCTGACACTGGCGCTCGCGGCTGCTTGGGCGGGTGCCTCGCCGGCCGGGGCCGAGGACGTCTATAACCTCAACCAGAATGAGAGCGGCTTCAACCTGCCCGGTGTCACCTTGCCTCAGGGCCAGGACGAGGTCCGTGCCGCGGACGGCACCACATGCCGTTCCGCCGTCTCCGGCTCCGGGGCCTATGTCGATCTCGGCGTTATCAGAGGCAACAGCCAGTCCGACAATGATGTCGCCACTTACGGCCGGGTGGTGATCCCGATCGGGCGTACGCCGAAGCGCGTCGATTGCAGCCGCCTCTACGAGCTTGAGGTCGAGCGCCTGCATCTGGAACTGAAACTTCTCAAAATGGGCCTCGGCGCCGACGGCCAGACGGCCAGCGTAGCCGCCACCGCTCCCGCAGCCGCATCACCGGGGTGGGCCAACGAAGGCTGGAGCATCAGGACCGGAAATGGCGATGGCAAGAAAAAGAAGAAGCAGTAGCCGCGCGCTGTTTGCGATGGCTGCACTTGCCGGTTCCTGCCTTCCGGTGCAGGCAGCGATCATCGGCACCTGCACCATCATGGTCGGGGCGTCCGGAACGATGAAGGCCAATCCCGCCATCAACATACTGGGCTCTAAACAGGCAGGCGGATCGAGCGCCAGCGCCACCGTGGTGGCAAGTTCCCTGTTGTGCTCGATACTTAACTTGCTTGACTGCTATTCGGTTTCGGCGCCGGCGCCTGCCGCATTCTCCTCCGCACCGAGCGGCGGCGGCACCAACGTGACCTTCGCTTCAGTCTTCCGCCTCGATGGCTCGGGGGTCGATGTCAACGGAAGTGTGCCGCAGAGGGTTGCCAACGGCACCCACGCGATGCAGGTCGACCTCACCGCCACCAAGTCGAGCGGCATCTTTCCCGCCGGCAACTATCAGGGCACGGTCACCGTGCGCTGCGAATAGGCCACAACGCCTCAAATCGGACTGGACCATGCGCGTGGTCTGGCAAGCCGCGGCCATACAGGTTAGCTTCCACGCAATCGGAACGATCTGCGTCCGCCCGGACGCACGAAGACGCTCCGACATTTTGAATCTGCGTTGCCAGGAGGCCCTGCTTGATTATCGTCATCGGCTCGATCAACCTCGACCTTATCGCCAAGGTCGACCGCCTGCCGAGCCCCGGCGAGACGGTGGGCGGCTCGGCGTTCACCACCGCGCCTGGGGGCAAGGGCGCCAACCAGGCACTGGCCGCCGCACGCGCCGGAGCCTCGGTGCGCATGGTCGGCGCCGTCGGCAGGGACAGCTTCGCCGCCGAGGCACTGGCATTGCTGCGCGACGGCAAGGTCGACCTGTCCGGCGTTGCCGAGACTCATGCCTCGACCGGCACGGCACTGATCATGGTCGCCGACGACGGCGAGAACATCATCGCCGTGGTGCCGGGCGCCAACGCTTCCGTGGTGCCAGGCGATCTCTCCAAGGCATTTCTGAAAAAAGGCGACGTCGTGCTGCTGCAAAATGAGATTCCGCTGGCCACCGTCGATGCCGCCCTCGACCAGGCAAGGGCGGCCGGCGCCATCACCGTGCTCAACACGGCGCCTTTCCAGGGGCAGGCAGCCGGCTTTCTCGGCAAGGCGGACTATGTCGCCGCCAACGAAACCGAGTTCGACCTCTATGGCGAAGCGCTGTCGCTGCAAGGCCGCGACCGGGCGGCCCGTATGCGCGACTTTGCCGGAAAGACCGGCCGCACCGTCGTCGTCACGCTCGGCGGCGACGGCGTGATGGCGGCAACGCCGAGCGAATTCCTCACCGTTCCGGCACGCAAGATCACCCCTGTCGACACGGTCGGCGCCGGCGATACGTTCTGCGGCTATTTCGCCGCCAGCCTGTCGTCGGGCCTCACGCTCGAACAGGCGCTGGCGCGCGCTGGCGCGGCCGGTTCGCTGGCCTGCCTGAAGCCTGGCGCCCAACCGGCGATCCCGCTCGCCAAAGACGTCGATCAGGCGCTGCAGGAAACCCGTTAAAATGCTGCGTCCGCAAACGAAACATGCCGTGCCGCCGGCAAGCGACATCTGCCGCCTGTCCGCTGTCGAACTCGCCGGCGCGATCCGGGAGAGAGAGCTTTCCGTGCGCGAGGTGGTGGCGGCATTCCTCGATCGCATCGAGGCGGTCAATCCGCTGGTCAACGCCATCGTCTCCTTGCGCGATCGCGCCGATATCCTGCGCGAAGCCAATGCGGCCGATGCCAGCCTGTCGCGAGCCGAAGCGGCGGGTCCGCTCTTCGGCATGCCGATCGCCATCAAGGATCTCGCCTCGACCACCGGCCTCAGGACCTCCTTCGGCTCGCCGATCTTCGCCGATTTCGTGCCGCAGGAAGACGATTTCTTCGTCGAGCGCATTCGCAATGCCGGCGCCATCATCATCGGCAAGACCAACGTCCCCGAATTCGGGCTCGGCTCCAACACCTACAACGCCGTGTTCGGGCCGACGCTGAACGCCTTCGATCCGGCCCTGACCGCCGGCGGCTCGAGCGGCGGCGCGGCGGTGGCCCTGGCGCTCGACATGGTGCCCGTCGCCGATGGCAGCGACTTCGGCGGCTCGCTGCGCAACCCGGCCGCCTGGAACAATGTTTTTGGCTTCCGCCCGTCGCAAGGACTTGTTCCCGGCGGACCCGATTTTGAAGTCTTCCATGCGCAGATGGGCGTCGACGGGCCGATGGGCCGCAACGTCCGTGACATGGCGCTGCTGCTCGATGTGCAGGCCGGTTACCACCCGCACGCGCCATTGTCCTACGAGAAACCCGGCTCGTTCCTCGAAGGGCTTGGAATACCGGCAACTGCTGGCCGCATCGCCTGGCTCGGTGACCTCGGCGGTCATCTGCCGGTCGAACCCGGCATCCTCGGACTGTGCGAGGCAGCACTTGGCCGCTTTGCGGATGCATCCTTCCCTAGCGAACCCCTGCTGCCGGATTTCGATTTCGAAGCGCTGTGGCAGGCCTTCGTGACGCTGCGCCAGGCCAGCAGCGGCTGTGCGCTCAAGACCCACTATGACGATCCCGCGAAGCGCCGCCTGCTCAAGCCGGAAGCCATCTGGGAAGTGGAGAACGCCATGCGGCTGACGGCGCCGCAGATCCGCGCCGCCTCCGTGACCCGTACATCCTGGCATCGCACGCTGCTGTCGATCTTCGACCGCTATGATCTCGTCGCGCTGCCGACCGCGCAGGTCTTCCCCTTCGATGTCGATACGCATTGGCCGCGTGAGGTCGCCGGACGCGCAATGGACAGCTATCACCGCTGGATGCAGGTTTCCGCCTTCGCGACCTTGGGCGGCTGCCCGGCGGCCAACGTGCCGGTCGGCTTCGACGATAGAGGGCGGCCGATGGGCATGCAGCTGATCGGCCGGCCACGCGGCGATCTTGCCGTGCTGAAGGCGGCGGCCGCTTATGAGGCGACGCTGCCGTGGCAAGCCGGCGCCTGAGCCGGATCCACTGGCCTGGTCCCCACGCTTCGCGCACCGGCTTGCAACGCTATCGCTGCTATGCATGATTATCATCGGTTGCGCCGCATCGGCGGCATTCCTGGGGAAAAGTCATGTCGCTCGAACTCTACGCCGCCTATGTCCTGGCTTGCATCGTCATCATCCTGGTGCCCGGCCCAACGGTCACGCTGATCATCGCCAACAGCATTCGCCATGGCTCCCGCGCCGGCCTCGCCAATGTCGCCGGCACGCAGGCCGGGCTTGCCGTGATGATCGCCATCGTCGGCATCGGCCTCAACACGCTGATCGCAGGCATGGGCCACTGGTTCGAGTGGGTCAGGCTGATCGGCGCCGCCTATCTGATCTGGATGGGTGTGCAGATGTTCCGTTCCAAGGGCACGTTGAATCCCGATGGAACAGCGAGAAAGCCACGCGGCGGCTTCTTCCTGCAGGGCTTGCTGGTGGCGCTCAGCAATCCCAAGACGCTGATTTTCTTCGGCGCCTTCTTTCCGCAGTTCATTTCGCCGCAAGGCAATTATTCGCTGCAGATCGCCATCATGGGCCTGACCGCGATGATCTTCGCCGCTTTTTCTGATTCGACCTACGCGCTGGCCGCCGGCCGCGCCGGGCGCCTGCTGTCGGCCGGCCGCATCAAACTCCTGTCGAGGATCAGCGGCAGCTTCATGGTCGGCGGCGGTCTGTGGCTGGCGTTTTCTAAGGCGAAGTAACAGCTCGCCGAGAGCCGGGACGAAAAGAGTTGCAGCGCCTTGGAATGGCAACAGATTGAAAGTGTGCTCTCTCACCACCACATGAATATGTGTTGAGGGACTCATGTCTGTCTTTTGGACTTGGAATGGTTTGAAGAGGAACGCGCCTGGCGTGATACTCTTTATCGGTGCTTTGCGATTATGATCATGTCGGCGGCAAATAAATGGGCCAACGACGCCAGCCCGATCCGATCGGTCGACACATTCGAAGCAAACGTCGAAAGTGTCCAGTTGGACCATGGCCGCGGCATATATCTGGTTTCTATCGAGAACGCTTCGTCTGTCCTTATCGATGACGGTCGCCCGCATCTGATCGGCTCGCGCACAAGCATTGAACGCCTCACGCGCGACAATGGCTTCGTTTTCTACCGATTCGTGAATTGAACCATGGCGACAGCATTTTCTCTCAAAAACCGCCTGCTTCTGTTTCAGGCAGAATACCGCGATGCGGTTATTGGTGTCACTTTCTTCTGCACACTGCCTCTGGCGGCGCTGATCCCAATTGCGATGAAACAGGACAATCCGGTTGTGGCAACTCAGCGTGTGATGGGCACCGTCGAGTATGTCAGGTTAATGCCCATCAATCCGAAGATGGCCGCCGGGCGTGGGCTGTATTACACATACGACGTCCGCCTTGATGGCAGCAACGCGGTGACATCCATCGACGATGAAGTGGGGATGCCGCACCTCGTCGGTTCGGTCATCCCCATCGAGCGGCAACATCATAAGCGCGGCGGAGACACCTTTCGGTTTCTCAATCGGTGAAGACGCGTGCTCACAAGTTCAGTTCTGTTCTGACGATCAGTTAAGCCGCCCCAGCCTCTCCAGCAGCAATGCGAAAAATCCGTCATGGTCGATGTCGCGCATCACCATGGCGTTCTTCGGCCGCTTGGTGACGCCCCACCAGTCGATCACGGTCATGCCCATGGTCAGTTCCGAGGCGGTTTCCACGCTGACGTTGCAGTTGCGGCCCTTGAACAGGTCAGGCTTCAACAGATAGGCGATGACGCAAGGGTCGTGCAGCGGGCCACCGTCGGTGCCGTATTTCTCCTCGTCGAAGCGCTCGAAGAATTCCAGCATCTCGGCGGTGGCGGTGCCGACCTTGGTGCCGAGCGCGCGGAAGGTTTGCGTGCGCTTGGCGGTGGTCAGCGCCTTATGGGTGACATCGAGGGGCATCATCACGATCGGAATACCGGATTTGAGCACGACATCGGCGGCCTGCGGATCGACATAGATGTTGAATTCCGCGGTCGGGGTGACATTGCCGCCCTCGAAGAAGCCGCCGCCCATCAGCACGATTTCCTTGATGCGCGGTGCAATGCGCGGCTCGCGGATCAGCGCCAGCGCAATGTTGGTGAGCGGGCCGAGCGCACAAAGCGTGATCGTGCCGCTTTCTTCCCCCATCAGCGTCTCGACGATGAAATCGACCGCGTACTGGTCCTGCAGCTTCATCGTCGGTTCGGGCAATTGCGGTCCGTTGAGGCCGGTCTTGCCATGCACTTCCTCGGCGGTGACCAATTCGCGCATCAGGGGCCGGATGGCGCCGGCATAGACCTTGATGTCCGGGCGGCCAGCCAACTCGCAGATCTTTCGGGCATTCTTTTCGGTAAGCTTCAGCGGCACGTTTCCGGCAACGGCTGATATGCCGACGATCTCCAGTTCGGAGCTGCCGAGCGCCAGCAATATGGCGACGGCATCATCCTGACCGGGATCCGTGTCGATGATGATCTTGCGTGATTGAGGCATTTCAATTCCTTGTTTGGCGAGGTCGTGGGCTTGAACCGATCCGATCGAAACATCCAAATGACGCCGAAGCGGTCGCGAACTGCCATGTCGAACCGCTCGACCGGGAAAGACAATTCCCGACCTGCGCGCTTCTCCTTGCATCTGCTCGCCGTTTCAAGCGCCATGTGGGTCATTCCTGTGAGTCCACGCCTGGTCTTTTTGAGCGGGTCTGTTGACGGCTTGAACTTGGTCGCGGGGCGGACCATATCAAGGCCATCGGGAAAAATGCCATCTGGGTTTTTCCACTTTATGTCGCTCTTGAGAGGACAGTGTAACATGAGCCGAATGACGCCCTTTTCCAGCCCGCTTCTCCTTGGTTTCGACGCCATGGAAAAGACCCTGGAACGCCTGGCGAAATCCGGCGACAGCTACCCTCCCTACAACATCGAACGCCTCAGCGGCGCCGACGGCAAGACCGAAAGGTTGCGCATCACATTGGCGGTCGCCGGTTTCGCCGAAAGCGATCTCGATGTCACCACGGAGGAAAACCAGTTGGTCGTGCGCGGCCGTCAGACCGACGACACCGAGCGCGAATTTCTTCATCGCGGCATCGCCGCACGCCAGTTCCAGCGCTGTTTCGTGCTGGCCGACGGCATGCGGGTGATCGCGGCGGAGTTGAAGAACGGTCTTTTGTCGATCGACCTCGATCGGCCTGAGTCCGAACGGCTGGTACGGAAAATAAACATATCGGTGAAAGACTGATCTTTACCACTGCATCGGCCGGAAATCGGCTCCGACTTTCCGAAAGCACGATGCAGCAAATTGAAATGGCTCTCATGCGGGATGGCCTTGAGCGGCGTCCTCGCGCCAAGGAGGCTTTGAAATGACCAGAACTGAAAACATCACCATGACCAATGGCGAATTCGCTCATCTCGGCGAAGGCTCGGTCGCTTATCTCAGAAAGGTCTCGAGCGACGAATTGCTCGGCCGTTTCCCCAATCTTGGCGAAATCGCCCCCGGCATGGAACTGTGGGCCTTGTTTGCCGCCAATGGCCAGCCGATCCTGCTTTCCGATGCGCGTGACCGCGCTCTGGCCGGCGCCATGGAAAACGACCTGACCACGGTCGCCATTCACTGAGAGCGATTCCGGCTGAAACGGAAAAGGGCCGCCCATGGCGGCCCTGTGGCGATATCATCCTCGAAGTTCAGGCCGCGTGCGAAGCCTGGGTGTCCGATAGAAGCGCGTGGATAGCGGCGGCGTCGCGCGTACCCCTGATCTTGGCCACCGTGTCGGCATCGCGCAGGACCCGCGCGATGCGCGACAGTGCCTTGAGGTGGTCGGCGCCCGCCCCTTCCGGCGCCAGCAGCAGAAACACCAGATCGACGGGCTGATCGTCCAGCGATTCGAAATCGACAGGCGTCTCCAGCCGGGCGAAAACACCTGCAATGCGCTTCACGCCGGCCAGCTTGCCGTGCGGGATGGCGATGCCGTTGCCGACGCCGGTCGAACCCAGGCGCTCACGCTGCAGGATGGTGTCGAACACCTCCCGCTCCGGAATGTCGGAAATCGCCGCTGCCCGTTCGGACAGCAGTTGCAGCAGCTGCTTCTTGGAGTTCGCCTTCAACGCCGGCAGTATCGCCGGAACGTTGATAAGATCGCTCAGATCCATGCTAGAAAATCCCTTGTTCGCCTGCCGTCACCAGTCCCCACCCCTCGTGCGGCCGGCTCTTATTGCCGTGCGACCCTTGTCGTCACCGTGCGACCCTTGTCGTCACCGTGCGACCTTTGTCGTCACGCTTGCGCGACCTTGGTCGTCGACGGGTCGATCCAGCCGATATTTCCATCGGGTCGGCGATAGACGATGTTGAGATGGTCGGTTCCCGCATTGCGGAAGACAACGACCGGGCTGTCCTTGGTGTCGAGCTCGATGACCGCCGACGCCACCGACATGGTCTTCAGCGTCATGGTTGATTCGGCGACGATGGCGGGCGCGAAATTCTCCGGAATGTCCTCGTCGTCATCGGCAAGCGGCGCCATCACCGTGTAGGCGATGTCCGTCGGCTGGCCGTTGGCGGCGCCCGAATTGTGCGATTTCAGCCTGCGCTTGTAGCGCCTCAGGCGGGTTTCCAGACGGTCCGCCGCCGCCTCGAAGGCAAGCGTCGGATCCTGGGCATCGCCGGTGGCCTGCAGCGAAGCGCCGGAATCCAGCCGGATCATGCAGTCCGCCGAATAGCGCGAGCCCGATTTGATGACCGTGACATGTCCGGCAAAGCCGCGATCGAAATATTTGCCGATCGCTTCGCCGACGCGATCATTGATGCGTGTCCGAAACGCATCGCCGATGTCCATGTGTTTTCCCGATATGCGCAGATTCATCTGAAAACTGACCTTCCTTGCTCAGGCTTCAAACTGGCCCGAGTTTATACTCGTGATCCGTGCGCACAAGCTTTGCGGCGTCACTTGCGCCGATTTTAAATCCAAACTTTCCGGTTGATCACAAGCCGCCCTTTGACCGTCCCGAGGCCAACGTCGTGACGGACCATCCGCATGCAGGCTTCTAGCCCTTCTCATGCGGGCGGGCTTCTAGCCACTTCACCGCGGCTTGTCAATGAAGTGCCGGCCTGTGGAAATCGACCCGCCTCAGCGCCCGGCGCTGGCCATCGCCCGTTTCTCGCGTCGGCGCTGCACCGAAGAGGGGATATTCATGCCTTCCCGGTACTTGGCGACCGTACGTCTTGCAATGTCGACGCCACTTTCGCGCAACATGTCGACGATCGCGTCGTCGGAAAGCACGTCGACGGGTTTTTCCTCGTCGATCAACTGCTTGATGCGGTCACGCACGGCTTCCGAGGAATGCGCATCGCCGCCGCCCGACGCGGCGATCGAGGCGGTGAAGAAGTAGCGAAGCTCGAACACGCCGCGCGGCGTCAGCATATATTTGTTGGCTGTGACCCGGCTGACCGTCGATTCGTGCATGCCGATGGCGTCGGCCACCGTGCGCAGATTGAGCGGCTTCAGCTGGCGCACGCCATGGACGAGGAAGGCATCCTGCTGGCGAACGATTTCCGAGGCGACCTTGAGGATGGTCTTTGCCCGCTGGTCGAGGCTGCGCGTCAGCCAGTTTGCATTCTGCAGGCATTCGGCCAGAAAATCCTTTTCCGCCTGGTTCTTGGCCTGCGGTGAGACCTGGGCGAAATAGATATGGTCGACCAAAACCCGCGGCAGCGTTTCGGCATTGAGTTCGACCGTCCAACTGCCGTCATTGGCCGCGCGCACCTCGACATCGGCGACGATCGCGTCGCTGGCGCCGCCCGAAAACGCCATGCCCGGTCGGGGATCGAGCGCCCGGATCTCCGCCAGCATGTCGAGCAGATCCTCCTCGTCGACACCGCATATCCGTTTCAATGCATGAAAGTCACGTCGTGCCAGGAGTTCGAGATTGGCGACCAACGCCTTCATCGCCGGATCGAGCCGGTTGCGCACCGCAAGTTGCAGCGACAGGCATTCGGCTAGGTCGCGGGCAAACAGGCCAGCCGGCTCGAAGGTCTGACACACCGCCAGCACCTTCGCCACGGCAGCGGCATCCGCACCGAGACGAGCGGCGATCTCGGCCAGGTCGGCACGCAGATAGCCGGTCTCGTCAAGGCCGTCGGCGAGTTCGGCGGCGATCAGCCGTGCAGCCGGATCGGCGAAGGCTAGCGCCACCTGCTCACCGACATGGTCGCGCAGCGTGATCGCAGCAGTCGCCATATCGCCCGCATCAAACCACTCGGATGAGGAACCCGCGCCATTGCCCGAAGCCGATTTCCATTGTGCCGTCAGGTCGGGGCCGAGCCGCTCGCTGGTGCCCGGGTCGTCGGGGAACAGGTTTTCCAGCGACGTGTCGAGCTTGTCCGAGATCGCCTCGGCGCTCCACTGCGTCTCGTTTTCGAACCAGTCGCCTTCGGCGGTGGCTTGCGGCTCCGGCTCGATCTTCTGCGCCTGGTCGCTGGCGGCATCGTCCTGCGGCTCGGCGCGCTCCAGCAGCGGATTGCGCTCGATTTCATCGTCGATGAAATGCTCAAGCTCGACATGGGTGAACTGCAGCAGCCGAATCGACTGCATCAGCTGCGGCGTCATCACCAGCGACTGCGATTGTCGTAGCTGTAGTTTGGCCGCCAACGCCATGGTTCGGTTTCAAACGCCTCGTCTACGCATCCCGACTACCGGGCAAGAATTTTGCAGCCGGCCATAAAAACTGGCCCGGCTTTTGCTTGTCAAGGCAATTGGTAGCAAAACGCGCTTACCGGAGCGTTATCCCGGAGCAAAATCGAGAAAAAAACGCCACGCGAACCGCAAAAATCGTGTCAGGAAACAAATTTCACGCTCAGAGCAATTCCAGGAAAAGTGAGAGACGGCTTTCCCGGGAAAAGCGCATGGCGCTCCCTCGCGAATTGCGTCAAGACGAAAAGACGGAGCGGATTGGCGTTTTCCGTGAAACGACGAACCGTTCAGAGCGTGAAACCCTCGCCGAGGTAAAGTCGCCGCACATCGGGGTTTGCCACCACCTCGTCGGCCCTTCCATGGGTCAGCACCTGGCCGGCATGGATGATGTAGGCGCGGTCGATGAGGCCGAGCGTTTCGCGCACATTGTGATCGGTGATGAGGACGCCGATGCCGCGCGCCGTCAGGTGGCGCACCAGTTGCTGGATATCCGCGACGGCGATCGGATCGATGCCTGCGAAAGGCTCGTCGAGCAGCATGTAGGCCGGACGTGTCGCCAGCGCTCGCGCGATTTCCAGGCGTCGCCGCTCGCCGCCCGAAAGCGACATGGATGGCGCCTTGCGCAGATGGCTGATGTGGAACTCCTCGAGCAGTTCGTCGAGATTGCGCTCGCGCACCTTGCGGTCCTTTTCGACCACTTCCAGCACCGCGCGGATATTCTGCTCGACATTGAGGCCGCGGAAGATCGAAGCTTCCTGCGGCAGATAGCCGATGCCGAGGCGTGCGCGACGGTACATCGGCATCGACGTGACATCGAAGCCGTCGATCTCGATCGTGCCTTCATCCACCGGCACGAGGCCGGTAACCATGTAGAAACAGGTCGTCTTGCCGGCGCCGTTGGGGCCGAGCAGCCCAACGGCTTCGCCAGCGCGCACGCCGATGGTGACGCCGCTGACGACCTTGCGGCCCTTGTAGCTCTTGGTCAGCCCCTTGGCGATCAGGGTTCCCTTGAACTTTCCCGCATCGACGGTCACCGTGGCCGGCGCCGAAAGCTTGCCGGCGGCCCGCCCCGGAAGACGCGCCGTCAGCGACGACAGGCTGGCCATCAGGGGTTCGTCGCTCCCGATTTCGGCGGCGGGGTGATCGACATCTGGACGCGTTGCCCAGCGCATGGATCCACCTGAGCCAGCCCGCTTTTCATCTGCACGGTAAGCTTGCAGCCCACCAGAACGTTGTCGTTTTGCGACAGAACGACCTTTTTGCCCGAAAGCACCAGCACCTGGCTCTTCATATCGAAGCTGCCTTGATCGCCTGTCGCGACCTGCGCATCCGACTTGATGTAAACCTTGTCGGAGATCTCCAGGTGATCGATGTTGGCCGAGCCCGTCATCGCCGCACCCGCGGCCTCCGTGCCCTTGGCAGCGGCGTTGGGGTCCTTGACGTAGTAGACCGTCATCTTGCCGGCCTTCATCAATGTCGGCCCCTGGACGACGCTGACATTGCCCGTGAAGATGGCGACACTGTCGGCCTGGCGGACTTCCAGCTTGTCGCTCTCGATCTGGATGGGCTTGTCGCCGGACAGTTTGAGGCCTGATTGACTGGTCGTCTGCGCCCATGACGGCACGAGTCCGAGCAGCAGCAACGCTGAAGTTGCAGCCGCGAGCCGCGTCGAACTACTGAGCCGCATTGGTCTCTCCGCTGTTTCCCTGTGCCGCCTTCAAGGCGGTGGAATCGATGTTGACGCGCACTTTGTTCTCGAAAACCAGAACCTTGCCATTGTCCTGGACCGACATCGTATCCGCTGTGATCCGCGACCCGCCACGGCTGACATCGACGGGATCTCCCGTCTTCATAGTGCCTTTGCCCATGTCGAGGAAGACCGATTTGAACTTGGCCTGCATGCCGTCGGTCGTGGTGATCGTCACGTCGCTGGTCAGGTTCATCGTATTGCCGTCGCGATCGTAGGTGCCGTGCGAGGCCTTGACCGCCGCCACATTGTCGGGCGCGATCGGCACCTTGGCGTCGATGCCTTCCAGCTCGATGATGCCTTGCGTGCTGACATCCTGAATGGCACGCAGCGCCGTCATCGAATAAGGCTGCTTCTGCTTGGTGAAACCGTTGAGCTTGGGATTGGCCATCACCAGCTTGCCGTTGGAAAAGGCAGTGCCTTCCGCCTGAACCTTCACGGCGACGGGTGCGGCGAGATAGGAATAGACCGGGAAAGCGACCGCTATCAGTGCCGCGGCCACCGGCACGGCAAATTTGAGAACGCGCACGCGGCGCGAATGACGCTGTGCACGGTCGAAAGCGTCGCCGCGCGTCCGGCCGTCCGCCGGGGGAGCCAACACCGCCTCGGCGTTGGTCGGTTCAATCGGTCGCGCTAACATTCACTGCTTTCTTTAACCCTGCCCACCCTTGAGCACCGCCTATAGGTGGGACGCCGGCGCTTTCAAGCAAGCACAAGCGCACGAAAACTGCAAAAATGTGACAGCCGCCTTTGTACAGACGAAAACGAGGTCCGCACAACTGCGTGTTCTCCATAGCAGAAACAGACACGCGGCGTAAAATTTATCCGCCGTCGGTCTCGTCGCCGACCTGGGGCGATTGCACAAACATGTGAGCAGACCAATACTTGTAGAGCGCCCAGCCCGGGCCGGTCGACTGTCGACGGAGATGGCCACCTCACGTCCAGGTGCTGACTTGTCTCGCCATACGCAAAAGAGAACTGCTTCCAGATGGGCGGATCATGGTCTAAAAGCGTCTCCTCCCGCCGACTGAAAGGCTGACCATGGCACTGAGAGCCGACGACCTGATCGACCGCCGCCGTTTGCGGCGCAAGCTGACATTCTGGCGCGTCGTCGCCATAGGCATCGTAGCCCTTGGGGTGATTGCGCTTTCAACCTGGTTCTATGGCGACGATTTCGGTGGCTCGACGGTCGACCATATTGCCAAGGTCAAGATCGAAGGCACGATCACCGAGGACGAGGAACTGATCAAGCGGCTGGAAACCATCCGTCTTTCATCGAAGGTGAAAGGCGTGATCCTGTCGATCGATTCGCCTGGCGGCACCACCGTCGGTGGTGAATCGATCTATGAAGAAGTGCGCAAGCTGGCCGCCGACAAGCCGGTGGTGGCGGAAGTCGGCACGCTCGCCGCATCGGCCGGCTATATGATCGCCAGTGCCGCCGATCACATCGTTGCCCGCAAGACCTCGATCGTCGGCTCGATCGGCGTGCTGATCCAGTATCCCGACGTCAGCGGCCTGATGGACAAACTCGGCGTCAAGCTGGAGGAGGTGAAATCCTCGCCGCTGAAAGCCGCACCCTCTCCCTTCAAGCCGACCAATGACGACGAGCGTGCCATGGTTCGCAAACTCATCCTCGACAGTTATAACTGGTTCGTCGACATCGTCGCCGAACGCCGCAAGATGACCCGCGAACAAGCGCTGGCGCTTGCCGACGGCTCGATATTCACCGGGCGCCAGGGCGTTGCCAACGGGCTGATCGACGCCGTCGGCGGCGAGGCGGTAGCGGTCGACTGGCTGGCGACCAAGGGCGTCGATGCCAAGCTCAAGGTCGTCGAGTGGAAGGATACCGAACAGCGCGGCGGCTTCCTGTTCTCGAAAGCGATGGCGCAAACCATCGGCAGTGCGCTCGGCCTGCCCGCCTACAGCGGCGACGTCATCCATGAACTCGGAGCCGACCGCTTGTTTCTTGACGGTCTCGTTTCCGTCTGGCACCCTTGAGACGCCGTTTGGGGCAAGTGAAAAAAGCAAATAAAATCATCCTCATAATTTTGACCGCACTGCTTTCACGGGGACCCGTCTCATGATCAAGTCCGAACTTGTGCAGATTATTGCCACGCGCAATCCGCATCTTTTCCTGCGCGACGTCGAAAACATCGTCGGCGCCATCTTCGATGAAATCACCGACGCCCTTGCCGAAGGCAACCGGGTCGAGTTGCGAGGCTTCGGCGCTTTTTCGGTGAAGAATCGTCCCGCCCGCACCGGTCGCAATCCGCGCACCGGCGAATCCGTCGAGGTCGAGGAGAAATGGGTGCCGTTCTTCAAGACCGGCAAGGAACTGCGTGAAAGGCTGAACGGCGGCAAGTAGGCGCGACGTCAGCGCCTGACGGCCTTTCGGACAGGCCAGCTTCCGACGGAAAACATCATGTTCAATCGCTTCATGCTCATCGCGATCTTCGTGCCCCTGGCGATCATCCTGATCGCACTCGCCGTTGCCAACCGCGAACTGGTCGCCTTCACGCTCGATCCGTTCAACCCCGGCAATCCGAAGCTGACCCTGACTTTGCCGCTGTTCATCTTCCTGTTCCTGGCACTCGCCATCGGCATGATCATCGGCAGCCTGGCAACCTGGGTCAAGCAGGGCCGCTATCGCAAGCTGGCGCGCCAGCGCGGCGTCGAAGCCGAGAACCTGCGCCAGGCGGTCAGCCGTGCGCCGGCGGTACCGCAAAGCCAGGCCCCAGGCTCCGCCCAAGGGTCCGCCCAAGGGTCCGCATTGCCGAAGCCGACCGCTTGAGCCGCCCGTCGGCGGTTTTGTCCCCATGGAGTTTTTCATGCTGACCATTTCGGCCGCAGAGGTCGACCATGCGCTGAGCTTTGCCGGGCTGGTCGAGACGCTGCGCACGGCGTTTCGCGACGGTGCGGTGCAGCCGGTCAGGCATCATCATACGATCGAGCGGCCAGATGGTGCCGCCTCCACACTGCTTTTGATGCCGGCCTGGACCGATCTCAACGCGGCGGGCACATCGACCGGCGGTCACGTCGGCGTCAAGATCGTCACCGTGTCCCCCGACAACAACGCCATCGGCAAGCCGGCGGTGATGGGACTCTACCTTCTGCTTAACGGCGCCACCGGCGAACCTGAAGCCTTGATCGACGGCCAGCGGCTGACACAGTGGCGGACCGCCTGCGCTTCGGCGCTCGCGGCCTCCTATCTCGCCCGCGACGATGCCTCGCGGCTGCTGGTGGTCGGCGCCGGCGCGCTGTCGCCCTTCCTCGCCAAGGCGCACTCGGCCGTACGGCCGATCAAGACCATCCGCATCTGGAACCGCACCCCGGCCAATGCCGAGAAAGTCGCCGCCGACCTGCGCGCCGAGGGTTTTGCAGCCAGCGCGGCGAGCGATCTCGATGCCGAGCTTGGGCAGGCCGACATCGTCTCCTCGGCGACGATCACGACGACGCCGCTGATCAAGGGCGCATTGTTGCGGCCGGGAACCCATGTCGACCTGGTCGGAGGCTTTACGCCGACGATGCGCGAGAGCGACGACGACGCGATCAGGCTTGCCCGCGTCTATGTCGACACCCGCGCCGGCGCCACCAAGGAAGCCGGCGACATCGTCCAACCGCTGGCCTCCGGCGTGCTGAAGCCGGAAACCATCGTCGCCGATCTGCACGAATTAGCGCGCGGCCAGAAGAAGGGTCGCGGGAGCGCTGGGGAGATCACGCTGTTCAAGTCGGTCGGCGCGGCGCTCGAGGATCTTGCCGCCGGCATTGCCGTCTACAAGGCGCTCACGGCCTAGTTCGCCGGTACAGCCATTTTGGCGCTCATCGCGTCGGCGATCACACGAAAATCGTGATCCCCGATTTCGAAAAGGCCAAAGCGAAGCTGATAACCCCAGTTCGACTTGGCCATGGTGAAGTCCAGCCTGTCGAGCAGCGGCTTGATCGGCGCTTCCTCGGCCTTGGCCCACGCCACATCGCGGCGGAAGGGCGTGAAGCCGGCGCCCATATCGCCCTGATAGGGCTCGCCTTCCCGCACGATGCCGATCGCGGTGAAGGCCCGCAGGCCATCTTTCTCGCCCAAAACAGTGTTCGGCGAGTAGTAGACGATGCCATCGCCTGGCTTGACGCGACGCAGCGGTGCCGCCTTGCCGTGGTTGACCTGCATGAAGCCGGCTGCGCGACCCCGCCGGACATGTTCGGCCGATGCCACCGCGATCCAGTACGCGCTCATTTCTGGTCACCATTGGCCTGTTCGCCATCGGACAGCCAATAGACGCGCAGGCGATGATTGTCGGGATCGAGCGCGACAAAAGTACGGCCGAAATCCATGTCGGTTGGCGTCTGCAGAATTGTCAGCCCGCGCCCGGACCAGTCGGCATGGGTGGCATCGACCGCATCGGGCGTATCCAGCGCAAAGACGATTTCGGCGCCACCGCCTGACATGGCGGCTGCCGGCTCCACCGTATGGCGCGACCACAGGCCGAACTTGAAGCCGGCATCGAGCACGAACAGCACGAAGGTCGGCGAACTTTCAACCGGCTCACGGCCGAGCAGCGCGCTGTAGAAGGCGCCGCTCTCAAGCGGCTGGTCGACATAGAGGATGACGAAATTCGGGATGGCCATATCTGCTCTCCAAGGTTCGGTGCTTCGACTTGGCGACCATAAGATGGGCTACTGTCAGATTATGGCAGCAGTCATCTCGAACCACGCGGCTTGTCGAGCGTTGCCCGCCATTCCTTGAGCAGCGCCTGGCGACGACGCGGATAGCGCGTGTCCGTTGCTTGGAGTTCGGCGATGCGATCGGCGCGAAAATGCCGGAAATCGTGCCGCATCTCGCACCACGCCACCACCACCCGCACCTTGTCGAAGAAGCCCAGCGCAAATGGCCACACGACACGCTCGGACGCAGCGCCGCCGGGGGCGCGGTAAAGAAAGCCGAGCTTGCGCTCGTTGCGGATGGCTTGCCGTACGAGGCCAAGGTCGATGGTCTCGATGGCCGTGGCGGGAGGGCCGACCAGCAGTGTGCTCGCGTCGAGATCCTCGCGCAGATCGTCCGGCAGGACCGCCGCGATCTTGGCCAACGCGTTGGCCGCGGCGGCAGAGAGACGCTGGTCGGGCTGCTTGGCGACCCAGCGCGAGCCGAGCACGATGGCTTCGATCTCCTGGTCGCTGAACATCAGCGGCGGCAGCATGAAGCCGGGCTTGAGCACATAACCGACACCCGCCTCGCCCTCGATCGGCGCGCCCTGGCCCTGCAGCGTCGCGATATCGCGGTAGAGCGTGCGGATCGAAACGCCCATCTCGTCGGCGAGCATGTGCCCGCTCACCGGCCGGCGATGCCGGCGCAAGCACTGTATGAGGTCGAGTAGGCGTTCGGAGCGGGACATCCGCTAGATTTGCCTGTTTCCTTGACATTGGTCCACCACGGCCAACCTGAACCGGAGAGGCCGACCTGTCGGAGTTGGTTGCGAAGCCGGTTGCCCTATGTCAAAAGCGGCCACGCCGTTCGGAGTTGCCCCCGCTTGAAGTCTTTTCGCGACAAACGCCGCGACAACCGTCCACATCCATCCGCGAAGGGTGCGGCGGACGTGTCACGTCCGCGTCCCGGCCAGGCTCCTGCCAGACCGGAAGCACCACCGCGCGAGCGCCATGAGTCGAAGACGGAAAGTCGTTCCGAACCGAACTCGGCCCCGCGCATCCTGGCCCGCCGCGAAGGCGCCCTGCCCACCGAACATCTTCCCGTGATCCTGGAAGTGGCGCCCAATGCCGATTATGCGCTGCTCGACAGCGGCACCGGCCAAAAGCTCGAACAATATGGCCCCTACCGTATCGTGCGGCCCGAGGGCCAGGCGATCTGGCAAAAGGCCTTGCCGACAAAGGAATGGGAGCGCGCCGACGCCGTCTTCACCGGCGACACGGACGAGGAGGGTATCGGCCGCTGGCGTTTTCCCAAGCTGCCGCTCGGCGAGACCTGGCCGATGAAGCATGACGGCATCGACTATCTCGGCCGTTTCACCTCGTTTCGTCATGTCGGCGTCTTTCCCGAGCAGGCCTCCCATTGGGATCACATGGCCGGGCTGATCGCGGCGGCGAAGCGGCCGGTCAAGGTGCTGAACCTGTTCGGCTATACCGGTCTCGCCTCATTGGTGGCGGCTCGCGCCGGCGCCGAGGTCACCCATGTCGATGCCTCGAAGAAAGCGATCGGCTGGGCCCGTGAAAACCAGGAGATGGCCGGCCTCGGCAGCAAGCCGATCCGCTGGATCGTCGACGACGCGGTCAAATTCGCCGAGCGCGAGGAGCGCCGCGGCAGCCGCTACGACATCATCCTGTTCGACCCGCCGGCCTATGGCCGTGGCCCCAAGGGCGAGGTCTGGCAATTGTTCGAGGACCTGCCCGATTTGACCGATCTCTGCCGGGCGATCCTGACGCCGAAGCCGCTTGCCGTGGTGCTGACCGCCTATTCGATCCGCGCCTCCTTCTTCGCCATCCACGCCCTGATGCGCGATACCTTTGCCGGCATGGGCGGCAAGATTGAATCGGGTGAGCTGATCATCCGTGAAAAGTCCGCCGGCCGGGCGCTCTCGACTTCATTGTTTTCGCGTTGGGTGGCTGAATGAACGAGCGGCATGCAGGCGCACCTGGCCAGGTGAAGGAGGTCACCAGCCTCGCCAATCCGCTGGTCAAGGACATCAAGGCGCTCGCTCAGAAGAAATTCCGCGACCAGCAGAACGCCTTCATGGCCGAAGGGTTGAAGCTGGTTATCGATGCGCTCGATCTCGGCTGGCAGATCAGGACATTGGTTTTCGCCAAGGCCGGGCGTGGCAACGCGGCGGTGGAGAAGGTGGCCGCACGCACGGTTGCCGCCGGCGGCATGGTGCTCGAAGTGTCGGAAAAGGTGCTGGTGGCCATCACCCGTCGCGACAATCCCCAAATGGTGGTGGGCGTCTTTTCCCAAAAATTCCTCGCCTTGAAGGATGTCCGCGCCGACAATGGCGACGTCTGGGTGGCGCTCGACCGGGTGCGCGATCCCGGCAATCTCGGCACCGTCATCCGCACCGTCGATGCCGTCGGCGCCAAAGGCGTCATCCTGGTCGGCGATACCACTGATCCGTTCTCCGTGGAAACGGTGCGCGCCACCATGGGTTCGATCTTTGCCGTGCCGGTGGCCAAGGCGACAACCGAGGCTTTCCTTGCCTGGCGAGGCGGCTTCTCAGGGCTCGTCGCTGGCACCCACCTGAAAGGCGCCGTCGACTACCGCTCGGTCGATTTTTCACGCGGGCCCGTGCTGCTGATGATGGGCAACGAGCAGCAGGGACTGCCCGAAAGCCTGGCTGCGAGCTGCGACAGGCTGCTCAGGATTCCGCAAGCCGGTCGTGCCGATTCGCTCAATCTGGCCGTTGCCACCGGCATCATGCTGTTCGAGATTCGGCGCGGCGCGCTCAAGCTCGAGCCAATCCTGGACCAGCAATGAAGGTTGCCCGCCCGTGAGATCATGGTCTCCCTACGCACTGCTCGTCGTCGCGGCCATCGCGCTCGACCAGTGGATAAAATACCTGGTCGAGGCCGATCTGCCTTTTCAGGAGAAGGTTGATCTGCTGCCCTTCCTGGCGCTGTTCCGCACCTACAACACCGGCATCGCCTTCTCGATGTTCTCGTCCTTCGGCGACACCGGGTTGATCGTCATCTCGCTTGTCGTCGTTGCCTTCGTGCTGTTTCTGGCGACGCGGATCGCGCCGTCCCAGATCCTTGCCCGCACCGGCTTTGCGCTGATCGTCGGTGGCGCTCTGGGCAATCTGATCGACCGCGCCGTCTACGGCCACGTCATCGACTACATCCTGTTCCACACGCCGGTGTGGTCCTTCGCCGTCTTCAACCTTGCCGACGCCTTCATTTCGGTGGGCGCGGCACTGGTCGTCTTCGACGAGCTGTTCGGCTGGGGACGCGAACCCAAAGCCAGGCCTTCCAAGGATTGACCCCGTGCGGCCATCGCCGCACAGTTCATGTCGCCAAACAAGATCTCGGAGAAAGACATGTCCGAAACCTTCAAAGCCATCCTCGTTTCGCGTGACGCCGAGAAAAAGCAGTCGGTCAACGTAACCGATCTCACCGAGGCCGACCTGATGGAAGGCGATGTCACCGTCGCGATCGAGGCAACGACGGTGAACTACAAGGATGGCCTGGCGATCACGGGCAAGGCGCCGGTGATCCGCCACTGGCCGCTGGTGCCGGGCATCGATTTCGCCGGCACCGTCGTCTCGTCCTCGCATCCCGACTGGCGCACCGGAGACAAGGTCATTCTGAACGGCTGGGGCGTCGGCGAAACCCATTTCGGCGCCTATGCAGGCCGTGCCCGCGTCAAGGGCGACTGGCTGGTGCCGCTGCCGCAAGGCATCAGCCCGCATGACGCGATGGCCGTCGGCACCGCAGGCTACACCGCCATGCTCTGCGTCATGGCCCTGGAACGGCACGGCATCCTGCCCGATCGCGGCCCGGTGGTGGTGACGGGGGCGGCCGGCGGCGTCGGCTCGGTAGCGGTCTCGATCCTGTCCAGCCTCGGCTACCATGTCATTGCTTCCACCGGCCGCAATGCCGAAAGCCCCTTTCTGATCGACCTTGGCGCCGCCGAAGTGATATCGCGCGACGAGCTTGCCCAGCCGGCCAAGCCGCTGGCCAAGGAGCGCTGGGCCGGCGGCATCGACGCAGTCGGTAGCCACACGCTGGCCAATGTGCTGTCGATGACCTCCTATGGCGGTGCGGTCGCCGCCTGCGGCCTGGCCGGCGGCATGGACCTGCCGACCAGCGTCGCGCCCTTCATCCTGCGCGGCGTCTCATTGCTCGGCATCGATTCAGTGATGGCGCCGAAAGCAGTCCGCCTCGAGGCATGGCGCCGCATCGGCACCGACCTCGATCTGCGGAAGCTCACCAGCCTGTCCAGCACCATCGGATTCGACGGCATCGTCGATGCCGCGCGCGACATCGTCGACGGCAAGATCCGCGGCCGCGTCGTCGTGGATATGTGACTCCGCCCAACTGCCGGAAGGGATGGAATCGCCAGATCTGGTGGCAAACCCGCCGCGCCTCGGCAAAAAGCGCTCATCCGCTAAAATTCGAACGATCCGCCGCAATTTTCCATAATCTCTGTCTGGCAAGGATTTCGCATGATCGCGGAATCCGGCAGCCAACAGGCGGACACTGGCGACGACGTCGATGCGGTGCCCCCGCCGGCGTCGACGCGGCGCTTTGTCGCCGCGCCGCCGCTGGTGCCCGAGCCGGAATTCTCCAGGCGCGAAAGCCTGCCCTTTCTGACATTCGTCGCCATCGTGTTGGTGGCCGGGCTGGCGCATCTGACCGGGGCACCGATCTTCATCAGCGTAGCATTGCTGGCAACCGGCCTTGCCGGCCTTGCCTTGCATCTGCGCGCCAGGCGGAGCGAACATCGCACCTCCGCCCTTCTTGACGAAACCACTGCCCGCAGCCGCGCCGAGATCGAGACGCTGGCCGACCGCATGTGGGAGATGCAGGAGAGCGACGAGCGCTTTCGCGGCCTGATCGACGCGCTTGGCGATCTCGTCATCCATCGCGACCGCGACGGCTACATCGTCTATGCCAACAAGGTCTTCGCCGATCTCGTCGAGGTCGACCAGCGCGACCTTGCCGGCAAGACCCTGGCAGAACTGGGCATCGAGGTCGGCATGGTTCCCGATGCCGCCTTTTCCGACCATGAGTGTCTGAGTTCCACCGATGTCTCCATCAGCACGCCGAGCGGGCAGCGCTGGTTCTCTTGGATCGAACTGTCGGTGCGCGACAAGGACAGCGGCGCCGTTTCACACCGCGCCATCGCCCGCGACATCACCGCCCGCAAACGCGCCGAATCGTCGCTGATCACCGCACGCGAACGGGCCGAATATGCCAGCCAGGCCAAATCGCGCTTCCTCGCCACCGTCAGCCATGAAATCCGCACCCCGATGAACGGCATCATGGGCATGGCCAGGTTGCTCGCCGACACCAGCCTGTCGCCGGAGCAGCAGACCTATGTCGGCGCCGTCTCGACCTCGGCCAGCGCATTGCTTGCCTTGATCGAGGATCTTCTCGACTATTCCAAGATCGAAGCCGGGCGTTTCGACCCCGAGCCGCAGCCGATGTCGGTGCGCGAGATCGCCGACAACATCATCGAATTGCTGGCAGCGCGCGCCTTCGCCAAGGATATCGGACTGGGTTGCCATGTCGAACCCGACGTGCCGCAATTGATCACCGCCGATCCGGGCAAGGTCAGGCAGGTGCTTCTCAACCTCATCGGCAACGCCATCAAGTTCACCGACAGCGGCGGCGTGCTGGTGAGCATAGCACGCGCACGCACCGAAACCAGCGACCGCATATGCTTCACCATCGCCGATACCGGTCCGGGCCTGCGTGACGCCGACCTGGAGCGCATTTTCGAGGAATTCGAGCAGGCCGACGGCACGTCGACACGCACCCATGGCGGGGCCGGCCTCGGCCTTGCCATCTCCAGGCGCCTGGTGGCCGCCATGGGCGGCACGATCTCGGTATCCAGCCGGCTCGGCCAGGGATCCGAATTCGTCTTCGAAATCCCTGCGACAGCTGCCACCGAAGCGCCGCAGGGCCACCAGAATGCTCTCTCGGGCAGACGCGCGGTGATCCTGTCGAAGAACGCCGTCGAGGCCGACGCCATCGCCCGCACCATCCGCGCCAATGGCGGAGCGGTCGACATCGCCACCACTGCAGCACAGGCCGCGCCTTTCGCCGCCGGCTGCGATGCGATCCTGGTCGATGCAGCGATGGAAGAAGGCGACGGAAGGCTGCTCAAGCGCCTGCGCCAGAGCGGTTTCTCCGACTGTGAGGCGATCACGCTGATCGCGCCGACCGATCGCGGCATGCTTGGCGAGTTCCGTGCCAGCGGCTACGCAACCTTCCTGGCCAGGCCGGTGCGTGGCGGAACACTTCTGCGTGTTCTGCTGAGCAGCCATGCTCCGAGCCTCGGCCCGCCGCCGCCGGAAAAGCGCGGCGCACCGTCGCTGCGGGCCGTCGGCAACCGCCAGCGCGGCCTGTCAGTGCTGATCGCCGAGGACAATGACATCAACGCCATGCTGGCCCGCGCCACGCTGCTGAAGGCCGGGCATCGCGTCAAGGTGGTCGGCAACGGCAAGGCCGCCGTCGAGGCTGTCACCGGCGCCGCGCACAAGGACCGCTTCGACGTGGTCTTGATGGATCTGCACATGCCGGTCATGGACGGGCTGGACGCGATCGCCGCCATCCGCCGCCATGAGGAAGAAAGTGCCGTGCGGCCGGTGCCGATCATGGTGCTGTCGGCCGACAGCCAGGAAAAGACCCGTCATGCGGTGTTGGCCCATGGCGCCAGCGGCTTTGTCACCAAACCGCTCGACCCCGAAGCGCTGGTCAATGCCGTCGAGGGGCAGGTCGTCGCGGCCTGAGCTTTCCACCGCCATTCGGCACAGGCGATCACTTAAACGTAGCCGGTTGATCGTATTCGCCAGCCGACGAAGTATTGCCCATGACGTCGTATCACGGTACTGTCACAATCCTGTTGCACCTACACCGTATCCCCGTGCCAAGAGGGATGGCTCGAAGGAGAATCACTCGTGCATACAGTTATGCCGGAATGTGACACTCGGCCGAACGCCAGCAGCGCCTTGCTTGCCGGACGTAACGTCGATTCCGTCATAAAGGGCGCTGCGCTGGGCCGTATAGGCAATCTTGAAGTGCGGCTCGCTCGCAACGAGGCCGAGATCGCGGCCGCGCAGGAAGTGCGCTACCGGGTGTTCTACGACGAACTTGGCGCCAGGAAGGACCTGTTCCAGGCCCATGACCGCCGGGACGCCGATCGGTTCGATCCGCTCTGCGACCATCTGCTGGTTTTGGACACCACGCTTTCCGGTCCCGAACATCGCCGCATCGTCGGCACATATCGGCTGCTGCGGCAAGAAATCGCGGCCACGGCCGGTGGCTTCTATTCCGAAGGTGAATTCGAGCTGACCAAGCTCATCGCCCGCCACCCCGGCCAGCGTTTCCTTGAACTCGGCCGCTCCTGCGTTTTGCCGGAATACCGCTCGAAGCGCACCATCGAGGCGTTGTGGCAAGGCATCTGGGCTTACATCAATCATTACGAAATCGGTGTGATGACCGGCTGCGCGTCCTTTCACGGCACCGTGCCGGCGGCGCATGCCGAAGCGCTCACCTATCTCGCCCACCACTGCCGGACGAATTCGGCCTGGGACGTGCGCGCGGTGTCCGGGCGCTATTGCTCGATGGATCTGATGCCGATCGAGGCCGTCAATGCCAAGGCGGCGATCGCCGCGATGCCGCCTTTGGTCAAGGGCTATCTGCGCGTCGGTGCCCGTATCGGCGATGGTTGCGTCATCGATCGCGAATTCTCGACGGTCGATGTATTCGTCGTGATGCCGGTCAAGGAGATCGGCGCACGCTACGTCAACTATTATGGCGGCGAAGCCCAGCGCTTCGCTGCGTGACGCTGGCGAATAGCGAATAGCGAATAGCGGGAGCTATCTCGCTCAACCCCTATTCGCTACTCGCTATTCGCTATTCGCTTCCTTTCACAAAATATCCTCCGGCCGCCTGCCGGGTCGGCTCTTGTAGGACGGAAACGACCAGCCGAATTTGAGCGCACCACCGCGCACGAGGAACGCCGCCGCAAAGCCGGCAAGGTTCGAGGCGAGCGGCGGCAGTCCGGCAAGATCGCCAAGCGTGTAAAGCCCGGCACCTGCAAGGGCCGCCGTGACGTAGATTTCGGGCCTGAGCAGCACCGATGGCTCGCCGGCCAGGAGATCGCGCAAAATGCCGCCGAAAGTGGCGGTGAGCACGCCGGTGATGACGGACACGACCGGCGAGCCGGTAATCGCAAGCCCCTTGGCCGCGCCCATCACCGAAAAGGCGGCGAGCCCGATGGCGTCGAGCCAGAGCAGCCACTTCCAGCGCGATTCGACACGATGCGCGCTGAAGAAGACCAGCACCGCAACCGCGGCGCAGACCAGCACATAGCCGGAGTTGGCGACCCAGAAAACCGGCAGGTTGAGGATAACGTCGCGAAGCGTGCCACCGCCTATCCCGGTGACGCTGGCCAGGAACAGGAAGCCGATGATGTCGAGCTGCTTACGCGAAGCCGCCAGCGCCCCGGTCGCCGCGAAGACGGCGACACCGGCATAGTCGAGAAGCGCGATGGCATTCATGCAGACCAGGGGAGTAAGGGAAGAGGAGAATAGGAGAGTATGTTTATCACAAAGCCGCACCGTTGGTACGCTCCCTTACTCCCTTACTCCCTTACTGCCCTAACTACGCATCCTTCTCAGCCTGCTCGTTCACCGGCCCCGGCTCAACCGGTGCTTCAGCGGCGGCGAACTTCGGACCACCCTTGGCGACGCCGACCATGGCCGGGCGCAGCACGCGGTCGCCGATCGAATACCCCGGCTGCACGACCTGGACCACGGTGTTGGCCGGGACATCCGGATTGGGCACTTCGAACATCGCCTGGTGGAAATTGGGATCGAACTTCTCGCCTTCAGGCGCGAGCTTCTTGACCCCATGCCGTTCCAGCGCCGACAGCATGGCGCGCTCGGTGAGGTCGACGCCTTCGATCAGCGCCTTGAAGCCGGCGTCACCCGATGCCTTGGCCTCGGCGGGAATCGCATCCAGCGCGCGGCGCAGATTGTCCGACACCGACAACATGTCGCGGGCGAAATTCGCGACCGCGTAGGTGCGCGCATCGTGCACATCGCGCGCCGTGCGGCGACGCAGGTTTTCCATCTCCGCCGCCACGCGCAGCGCGCGGTCCTTCAGCTCTTCATTTTCCTTCAGCAGCCGCACAAGGGCTTCATAGTCGCCGTCGGTGCTGCCTTCCGTGCGCTCGGCTGCGGGCTCGGTCGCCTCGACTTCATCGGGCGCGCGTTCGTCTTTTGCCTGGTCGCTCATCGCCGTTTCCCGTCAATCTCGAATGATGTGGATTTTGTGCCCGATATCGATGTTTGGCGGCCAAAAATCAAGGGGTAAGCGACTATGGAAGCCGCCGGCCAAGGCCGGGCAATGACAGGCAAGACATTTCGACTTTAATTCAAATTTTACCTTAACCGCGGGCTTTGCTTGCCATACAGGCATGATGGGGGAACCATTCTCTTGCTGCAGGAGTTTCGAAGCCGACACAGGATTTTGAGATGATGACCCGCAACATGGGCGAAAAGGCAGAGGGGCTGGCCATCGAGATCAGGCGCCAGTTCGGCGCCGAGGCGGTGACCCGCTTTCTGCGCACCTTGCCGGCCTTCCGCACCGAGGCCGACATCCCCGATCGGTTCAGAGAACTGCTCGACCGCCTCGATGGGGCGGAGCGCGGTGACATCGGCTGGCGCCGGCCGTAACGCAACAATCGATCTTGGCAGCAAACCTCCTATCGGCAATAGCCGGGGAGAGCCGAACCATCTAAGGATAGATGTGTTGTGGTTCAATGGAGGACGTAAATGCGCAAGGTTTCGATCACCTCATCGCTGATAGCGTTTGTCGGCCTCGGCGCCATCACCTTGGCGGCCTTTCCGGCACAAGCAGACAATCTTCAGCTGCAATTGGGCAAACATGGCCCGCGGCTGAAGCTCATGGAAGATTGCGACCCCGCCTACGACGATTGCGAAGGCCCCCGTCGCGACGATCGGCGCGACCGCCGTCAACGAGGCTGCACGGAAGACCGGGCTCTCGACAAGGCAGACCGAATGGGCATCCGCCGCGCAAGGATAGAGTCCGTCGGCCGCCGGGAGATCACGGTCCGCGGCAGACAGGGCGGCGACCGCGTGCGCGTGACTTTTGGCACCGAGCGCGGCTGCCCTATCCTCGATCGCGAATAGCGATCGACCAGCGGAAAACCGACGCTCAGAGCCATCAGCAGGTCGATTTGGCGGGTTGGCAGGCTCGATCGCCAAGCCACGCGACAATTACGCACAGTAATTTTGCGTGATGTTGCCTTGCGGCGGCGAGGCACCCCGCCTATGCTTCCTGATGAACATGATTTCCCCTGAGGCGGTCGCCAACAGCAAGCGCGCCTGGTTGAAGATTCTCGCCCGCTACAAGAAGCCTGACAGGCGGCGCAGCGCCGTCGAGCTCGCCATCACCCTCATTCCATTCGCCATACTCTGGGGGCTGTCTTCGGCGGCTTATGCCTATGGCCATTGGTGGGGACTGGTCCTCATCCTCCCCGCGGCCGGGTTTCTGGTGCGCATCTTCATGATCCAGCACGATTGCGGCCACGGCTCCTTCTTCGCCAATCGTTACGCGGACGACTGGATTGGCCGCGCGCTCGGCATCCTGACGCTGACGCCCTACGATTGCTGGCGGCGCGCCCACGCGACGCACCACGCCAGCGCCGGCAATCTTGACGAACGCGGCATGGGCGACATCCGGACGCTGACCGTTGCGGAATACCGGCAGATGTCGTGGCGGGGCCGCCTCGCCTATCGTCTCTATCGCCATCCGCTGGTGATGTTCGGGCTCGGTCCGATCTGGCTTTTCATCTTCGAGCAGAGGCTACCCGTCGGCATGATGCGCGGCGGCCTGACCCCTTGGGTGTCGTCGATGACCACCAACCTTGGCATCGCGGTCGCAGCAGCCGTCCTTATCTGGTTCGTCGGCCCGGGCGCTTTCCTGGTGGTTCACCTGCCGATCGTCATCCTCGCCGGTTCGGCCGGCATCTGGCTGTTCTACGTCCAGCACCAGTTCGAGGAAACAGAATGGGCGAAGGATGCCGACTGGGAATTCCAGCACGCCGCCTTGCACGGATCGTCGTATTACGACCTTCCGCCGGTGCTGAACTGGCTCACCGGCAACATCGGTGTCCATCACGTCCATCACCTCTCGGCCAAGGTGCCGTGCTACCGGTTGCAGGAAGTGCTGCGGGATTATCCCGAGTTGCGCGACATAGGCCGGGTTACGCTGCTCGAAAGCCTGCGCTGCGTCAAACTGGCATTGTGGGACGAAAACCGCCGCAAGCTGGTGTCGTTCCGCGAGGCACGGGCGGCGGCTTAAGCAATTCCAGGAGAAATGTGAACGGTTTTCCAGGGAAAACGCGTAGCGTTTTCCCTGGGCAATTGCGTCACAACAAAAAGACCGCCGCGCCATGGGCGCCGCGGCCTGGAGCTCCGATCAGGCAGCCCTGATCATGTCGGCGGCCTTTTCGGCGATCATGATGGTTGGGGCATTGGTGTTGCCACCAATCAGTGTCGGCATCACCGAGGCGTCCACGACACGCAAGGCTTCAAGCCCGCGCACCTTGAGTTGCGGATCGACCACCGCCATCTCGTCGACCCCCATCCGACAGGAGCCGACCGGGTGATAGACCGTGTCGGCGCGGGTACGGATATGGGTCATCAGATCGGCATCGCTCGGCTCGCCGGCGATGTGCATTTCCTTGTGCCGGTAGCGCGTCAGCGCCGGCGAAGCCAGCACCTGCCGGGTGATCCTCACGCCTTTCAGCAGCAGTTCCGCATCGCGCTGGTCGCCGAGAAAGCGCGGATCGATGCGTGGCGCGGCAAGTGGATCGGCGCTGGCCAGCCCAACCTCGCCACGCGAGTGCGGCCGCAATATGCAGACATGACAGGAGAAGCCGAAACCGTAGTGCAGCGTGCGCGCATGGTTTTCGACCAAGCCGATGACGAATTGCAGCTGCAGGTCAGGGCGCTCAAGCGCCGGGTCGGATTTGACGAAAGCGCCGCTCTCGGCCGACGGCGAGGCGATCAGGCCGGTCCCATCCCGCCGCCACTGCGCGATGTGCCTGAGGAAACCCCACGCGCCGCGCGGGCTCATACCGAGCATATCGGTGTCCTTCGATCTCCAGCCGACGATAAAATCGAGGTGGTCCTGCAGGTTCTTGCCAACGCCCGGCAATTCGTGGACGACGGGAACGCCGTGCACGGCAAGTTCGGCCGCCGGGCCGATACCCGACAGCAACAGAAGCTGCGGCGAACCGAAGGCACCGCCACAGAGGATCACCTCGCGCGACGCCTGTGCCACGGCCTCGCCTTTGCGTGTCCGGTAGCGGATACCGGTGGCGCGCTTGCCGTCAAGGACGATGCCTGTGGCGTGCGCCCGCGTGATCACAGTCAGATTGGTCCGCTGCATCACCGGATGGAGATAGGCGGCGGCAGTCGAACAGCGCTCGCCATTACGGGCGCCACCGGCAAACTGGGTCACCTGGAAATAGCCGGCGCCCTCTTGTTCCGGTCCGTTGAAATCATCCGAGGCGCGAATCTGGTTTTCGGCACAAGCCTCTATGAAGGCCTTGGCGATCGGCCTCGGCGAGCGCTGGTTCGACACTTTCAGCGGGCCGTCCCCGCCATGCAAGGCATCGGTGCCGCGCTCATTGCACTCGGCGCGCCGGAAATAGGGCAGAACCTCATCCCACGACCAGCCCTCGCAGCCCAGATTTGCCCATTCGTCATAGTCGCTGCGATGGCCCCTGACATAGAGCATTGCATTGATGGCGCTGGAGCCGCCCAGCGCCTTGCCGCGCGGCTGGTAGCCCTTGCGGCCGCCAAGACCTTGCTGCGGCACGGTTTCGAAGGCCCAGTTGTTTATCCTGGGCCGGCCGGAAAGCATGCCGATAATGCCAGCCGGAGCACGGATCAGCATATCCCTGCCCCCGCCGCCAGCTTCGATCAGGCAGACCGTTTTCGAGGGATCTTCCGAAAGCCGTGCGGCAAGCGCACAGCCGGCGGACCCACCGCCGGCTATGACATAGTCGTAACGCATGAAGACCCCTCCCCGATCGTCCACGGATTTTCCATCCGGATGATCAAGAGAAGGCCTGAACACGGCTGATGTAAAGACGCGCGGAATTACCGCAACGTCAGCTGCTGCGAACGCGCCGCCAGGAGTATTTCGGGCCTTTTGGTTCCGGCACGGCGGCTGGCTGGTAGTAGAGCCCCAATCCGCCGGTGCGGCCCTCCTCCAGGCGCTTCAACAGCACCGCATTGGAAATCTCGAACTCGTCGAAGCCTAGCCGCAGCATATGCGGCAGTTGGTCCACCAGCACCTGGCCCGTGGCGCGAACGGCACCTTCGAAATGGTAGCGGCCGCGCAGCAGTTCTCCCTTGGAGAAGGAGCGGCCGTCGCTGAAGGCCGGGAAGGCCAATGCCACCAGCGACAGCTGGTCGAGCAGCTCGGCAATCTTCTCGAGCTGATCACCCGGCTGCAGCAGGACGCCGAGCCGTTCCTTGGCCGAGCGGCGCACCTCCGGATCCAGATCGAGGAAGACTTGCAACGGCAGGATGAAGCGGCCGTTGCCGGACAGCGCATCGGCGCTTTCGCCATGCGTCCACTCATCCTCGTGAAAACCCGCAGGGGTCCAGAGTCGGGTCTCCGGTGTCGTCGGTCCAGTCATCAAAAAGTTCCTAAATAGTCAAACGAACCAAGGATGTGTTGAGATTCAGGTCAGGCTGAGTCGAAAATGGCGGCTTCCGAGAACCGGAGCGGAGCGTACTTGAAGTACGTGAGCACCGGAAGCGCAGGAAGCTGCCGTTTGCAAGCCAGCCTCACCTGAATATCAGCATATCCTAAAGGGATGCGTCGGTCAGCGACTTCTCCAGCCCCGACAGGTGAATGCCGCACTCGGTCTTGGCATGACCGGCCCAGCGGCCGCTGCGCGCGTCCTCGCCCGGCTGCACCGGCTGCGTGCACGGGAAGCAGCCGATCGACAGATAGCCATAGGCGACCAGCGGATTTTCGCGCAGCGCATGCGCGCGCATGTAGTCCGCCTGGTCCGATGTCGTCCAATGCGCCAGCGGATTGATGCGGATGCGCGGCCCGACCGCCTCGAACACCGGCAGCGCTGCCCGCGTCGCGGCCTGGAAACGCTTGCGGCCGGTGAGCCAGGCTCTAAATGGCGCGACACCGCGCGCCAGCGGCTCCACCTTGCGCACGTCGCAGCAGGCGTCGGTGTTGCTCTGATGCAGATTGCCCGTCGGATCGATCCGTTCGAGTGCTGCTTCCTCGGGTTTGATCACCCTTATGTTGGTCAGCCCGAAATCGGCGGCGAGCGCGTCGCGATAGCCGAGCGTCTCCTCGAAATGCTTGCCGGTGTCGAGGAAAATGACCGGCAGCGTCCGGTCGATCTTGGCGATCATGTGCAGCAGCACAGCCGAATCCGCGCCGAACGACGACACCGCCGCGATCTCGTCGAGGAACAGTTCGCGGGCCGAGCGTTCGATGATCTCGATCGGCTTCAGATGACCATAGAGCGCATCGAGCCCCGCCGCTTTGGCGGCGATACCGTCATCGACGTCTCCAATAGGGTCAAGCGGCCTTGGCTTCGCCAGCATAGAGCGCCTCCTTGAACGGCGCGGGACCGACTCGGCGGTAGGCGTCGATGAATTTCTCTTGTGGGCCGAGCCGGAGGCCGAGATAGGTCTCGACGATCTGCTCGATGGCGTCGGTGATCTCTTCCGACGAGAAGCCGCGGCCGATGATCTCGCCGACCGAGGTGTTTTCGTCGGCCGAGCCGCCCAGCGTCACCTGATAGAGCTCAGAGCCCTTCTTCTCGACCCCGAGGATGCCGATATGGCCGACATGGTGATGACCGCAGGCGTTGATGCAGCCGGAGATCTTGAGCTTCAGTTCGCCGATCTCGCGCTGCCGCTCAAGCGAGGCGAAGCGGCGCGAGATTTCCTGCGCGATCGGGATCGAGCGCGCCGTGGCCAGCGCACAGTAGTCGAGGCCCGGGCAAGCGATGATGTCCGATATCAAATTGGAATTGGCTGTCGCCAGACCGATGCCGACCAGCGCATCATAGACTGCCTTGAGGTCGGCGCGGGCCACATGCGGCAGGATCAGGTTCTGCTCATGGCTGACACGCAGTTCATCAAAGCCATATTTCTCGGCGATGTCGGCGATCGCTTCCATCTGGCTGTCCGAGGCGTCCCCGGGCACCTCGCCGATGCCCTTCAGCGAGATCGTCACCGCTGCATAGTCGGGATGGCGGTGCGTCACGACATTCTGGTCGAGCCACTCCGAGAACCCTTTGGAATCGAGCCGCGCCAGCTTGACCGCTTGGTCGCCTTCCGGCCGTCCGGCGAGCACCGGTGGCGCGAAATAGGCCTCGATGGCGCGGACGTCGGCTTCCGGCAGCTTCAGCTCGGCGTCCTTCAACTCCAGCCACTCGGCCTCGACCTGGCGGGTGATCTCCTCGACGCCGGTCTCATGGACGAGGATCTTGATGCGCGCCTTGTACTTGTTGTCGCGGCGGCCATAGAGGTTGTAAACGCGCAGGATCGCCGTGCAGTAGGACAGGAGGTCGGCTTCCGGCAGGAAGTCGCGGATCTTGCGGGCAACCATCGGCGTGCGGCCCTGGCCGCCGCCGACATAGACGGCGAAACCGAGTTCGCCGGCGGCGTTCTTCTTCAGGTGCAGGCCGATGTCGTGGGTCTGGATGGCGGCGCGGTCGCGCTCGGCCCCCGTCACCGCGATCTTGAACTTGCGCGGCAGGAACGAGAATTCCGGATGCACCGACGACCACTGGCGCAGGATTTCCGCATAGGGCCGCGGATCGGCGACCTCGTCAGCCGCGGCACCGGCGAAATGGTCGGCGGTGACGTTGCGGATGCAATTGCCGCTGGTCTGGATGGCATGCATCTCGACGCTTGCCAGATCGGCCAAGATCGCCGGAATGTCCGACAGCGCCGGCCAATTGAACTGGATGTTCTGGCGCGTGGTGAAATGGCCGTAGCCCTTGTCGTATTTGCGGGCGATGTGGCCAAGCATGCGCAACTGCTTGCCGTTCAGCGTGCCATAAGGCACCGCGATGCGTAGCATATAGGCGTGCAGCTGGAGATAGACGCCGTTCATCAGCCTGAGCGGTCGGAACTGGTCCTCGGTGATCTCGCCAGACAGCCGGCGCTGGACCTGGTCGCTGAACTCGGCGACGCGGGCCTGGACAAAATCGTGGTCGAACTCATCGTAACGGTACATGCTTCGTCTTTCAGGGCGCGTCCGCCCATGCCTGGTGTCTTGGTTATGCTGCCCGCGCAGCCTGCTTGCCGAGATCGTTGCGGATGGTCGGACCTGCAGCGCGGATCTTCTCGCGCAACCGCACCGGCTCGACGACGCCCTTGACGACGTCCGCATCGATCAAATTCACGTCGACCACTTCGTTGGCGGCATAGGCCTTGGCGCCGATCGCCTCGAGCCTGTCCTCGGCTGCCTTGTCATGGGCGAGGTCGGCATGGTCCACCGTCTCGGCCCAGCCACCATCGGCGTACCAGACGGCAATGCCGTCGGTGAGGCGGTTGGCGGTCAGTATCTTCATTGCTGAACTCCTTCGGCGATCGAACTGGACGCGCCTTCATGCCTGTGTGCCGCCAGCGGCTCGGATCGCTCAAAGTTGGCGCCGGCGACCGCATCGCCGATGATGGTCATGACCGGGCCGGAAAGATCGGCGCGCGCTTCCAGCGACGGCAGGTCGGCAAGCGTGCCGTGGAAGCGACGCCGGTTGGCGAGGCTGGCATTCTCGACCACGGCCACCGCGGTGTCCGGCGACAGACCGGCCTCGATCAGCCGTCCGGCAACCTCGGCGGCCACCGAGCGGCCCATATAGACGGCGACGGTGGCGCCGGAAATGGCGAGCTTGGCCCAGTCGGGCAGCGAATTGCCCTTGAGGTCGTGGCCGGTGGTGAACACCATCGACGAGGAGACACCGCGCAAGGTCAGCGGCAGTTCGAAATCGGCGGCGGCAGCAAAGGCCGCGGTGACGCCCGGAACCACCTCATAGGCGATTCCGGCATCACGAAGTGCAGCCATCTCTTCGCCCGCCCGGCCGAACACCAGCGGATCGCCTGACTTCAGCCGCACGACACGCTTGCCTTCACGGCCAAGCTCGACCAGCAGCGCATTGATCTCAGCCTGGCTCTTGGTGTGGCAGCCCTTACGTTTTCCGACCGGCAGGCGCTCGGCATCGCGGCGCCCCATGGCAACGACCGCCTCGGGCACCAGCGCGTCATGGACGATGACATCGGCTTCCATCAGCAGACGATGGGCCCGCAAGGTCAAAAGATCCTCGGCGCCCGGACCGGCGCCAACCAGCGCGATGTGACCGCAAGCGGGCGTGTCCGACAGCAGAAGATCGACGGCAGCTTCATGCGCCTGCGAAAGCTGGCCGGCTTCGGCCGCGCGCGCAGGAGCGCCAGAGAAGAAATCATTCCAGAAGCGGCGGCGGGCATTGCCTTTCGGCAGCAGCTTCTCGGCAGCCCCGCGAAACGACGCCGCAAGAATTGCCAGCGGCCCGAGCGACGGCGACAGCATGCGGTCGATGCGGCCGCGCAACATCTGGGCAAGCACCGGGCCTGCACCCTCGGTGCCGATGGCGATGGCGACCGGCGCGCGGTTGACCAGCGCCGGGGTGAAGAAATCGCAAAGCTCAGGCCGATCGACGGCATTGACCGGAATGCCGAGGCGGCGCGCATCCGCAGCCACCCGACGGTCGAGTTCCTCGTCGCCGCTGGCGGCAAACACCATGATCGCGCCTTCGAGCTGCGATGCGTCGTAAGCGGCGGCAAAATGGCTCGCGCCGGCCTGGACGATGAAGGCGAGCAGATCGGGCTCGGCGTGTTCCGCGATTATCCGCAGGACCGCGCTTGACTGTCCGATCAGCCGCGCCTTGGCGAGTGCCTCTTCGCCGCCGCCGACGATGGCCACGGCTTCGCCCTCGACCCGCATGAACACGGGGAAGGCGCTGAGCTTGGGAGCAGTGTGCGACATGGACGCGAGCGGAATCCTGAATGAGCTTGCAGTTCTACGCGCGGGCGCGAGAAACCAGAAGGCACGCACTCGCGCATCCCTTATCGGGATGCAATTGCTTTTCTGAAAGCATCCCAGCCAAGAGAAAAATATTTCTCGTTTGCAGATGGAGCGGATTCAAGCTGCTGTCGCAGGCCTTGTTTTCCGGGTCTTTTAGCGCCCGGGGAGAAAAGCCGCAAAACTGTTTTTTCTAAATTCTATCAAATTAGTAGATTAAAGCCGCGAACTCTGGATAGCCAGAATGTCCAACGCCGACGCGGCGGCCGACTGGAACATTAGTGGCTCGGGGCGCGTTCTCAAAAGGCCTGCATATCGGATCGAAACCCCGGCTGCGGAACGCCACGAAAGGCCACCACGCGGCTGAAAAGGAGCCTGTCATCATGAACACAATCATACTCAAGCACGGTATCTGGGTCATGGTGGCCGATGGCGAGAAGGCGCTTTTCCTCAGGAACGCCGGCGACAACAAATATCCGAATCTCGAGGTGGTGCAGGAAATGCAGCAGGACAACCCGCCCACCCGCGAGCAAGGCAGTGACAGCCCGGGCCGGTACAATGATGGTCCCTCCGTACACCGCAGCGCAGTCGAGGATACGGACTGGCACCGCATCGGCAAGGAGCGTTTCGCCGATGAAATCGCCGCCCGGCTCTACAAGCTCGCGCATGACGGCGAATTCAACGAGATCGTGCTCGTCGCACCGCCAGTGGTGCTTGGGACAATGCGCAAAAAGCTGCACAAGGAGGTCGAGGACAAGGTGACCGCCGAAATTCCCAAGACATTGACCAACCATGCCATACCGGAAATCGAGGCCCTGCTGCGGGCAGGCTGATATTGTCGATCGGCCCTGACGGATCGAGACGAATAGCACCGCACAAATTCCGATCCGGCCGGCAGCTTCTCAGCTGCCGGTCAAATTTTTGCGGCGGCGCCGTCGATTTCACGGCTTCGCGGGTTGCATCGCCGACATACCATCCACCATATTGCAAAACAGGCGGCGGCTTTGGGCGGCGCTCATCCAACATCGCTGTTTTTGAAAGGCGCTCCATAGACAATGCCGCATGACACGCCCCTTATCGCCACCATCGTCGCCGGTCTGGGGCTGGCTTTCATCTTCGGGGCTCTCGCCAACCGCTTCCGTATCCCGCCGCTGGTCGGTTATCTCGTAGCCGGCGTGCTGGTCGGGCCGAACACGCCTGGCTTCGTCGCCGATGCCGGCCTTGCCAACGAACTGGCCGAAATCGGGGTCATCCTCCTGATGTTCGGCGTCGGGTTGCACTTCTCGTTGAAGGATCTTCTGTCGGTGCGCGCCATAGCCGTGCCGGGCGCCGTCGTCCAGATCGGCTTTGCCACCGCACTCGGTGCCGGGTTGTCGTGGATGCTCGGCTGGTCGATGGGCGCGGGACTGGTGTTCGGCCTGGCACTATCGGTCGCCTCGACGGTCGTGCTGCTGCGCGCTCTGCAAGAGCGGCGGATGATTGAGACCGAGCGCGGCCGCATCGCTGTCGGCTGGCTGATCGTCGAGGACCTGGCCATGGTGCTGGCGCTGGTGCTGCTGCCGGCGCTGGCCGGCGTGCTCGGCGGCCAGGAGCAGACCGACGCCCATGCGAGCGGGCTGCTGTCGCTGCCGGCCAGCTACGGCATCTGGGGCGTCGTCGGCATCACGCTGGCCAAGGTCGCCGCCTTCGTCGTCGTCATGCTGGTGGTCGGCCGCCGGGTCATCCCCTGGATCCTGCACTATGTCGCCCACACCGGCTCGCGCGAGCTCTTCCGGCTGGCGGTGCTTGCCATAGCGCTCGGCGTCGCCTTTGGCGCGGCCAAACTGTTTGGGGTCTCACTGGCGCTGGGCGCATTCTTCGCCGGCATGATCATGAGCGAATCCGAACTCAGTCACCGTGCCGCCGAAGAATCCTTGCCGCTGCGCGATGCCTTTTCCGTGTTGTTCTTCGTCTCGGTCGGCATGCTGTTCGACCCGTTCAGCCTGATCAGCAATGGCTGGCCGATCCTGGCAACGCTGGCCATCATCGTCATCGGCAAATCGCTGGCGGCGTTCGTCATCGTCGTTGCCTTCGGCTATCCCCTGGCCACCGCATTGATGATTTCGGCAAGCCTTGCCCAGATCGGCGAATTCTCCTTCATCCTGGCCGAGCTCGGCGTCGGGCTGAAACTGTTGCCCGAACAAGGTCGCGACCTCATTCTGGCCGGCGCCATCCTGTCGATCGTCCTCAACCCGCTGATGTTCCTGGCCATCGACTGGATGAAGCCGTGGCTGGAACGGCGCGCCGCCAGGACGGCACCGCCGGTCGAAGCAAAACCGGTTGGTCCGGCGACGGAGCCGGGCCAGGTGGCCTCTGTCGCGACAACGGCGAAAAGGGAGGACGGGCCGCCGCCAAAGACGGCACTCACCGGCCATGCCATCCTCATCGGCTACGGCCGTGTCGGTGGCCTGGTCGGCTCGGCGCTGAAAGACGCGGCACTGCCCTTCCTGGTCATCGAGGACGCCGACAAGACCCTGACCAAGCTGAAAGCGGACAGCATCGAGACCGTCGCCGGCAATGCGGCCAATGCCGAAGTGTTCGCCGCCGCCAATCCCGAAGGCGCCAGCCGGCTGATCCTTGCCATCCCCAATGCCTTCGAAGCCGGTCAGATCGTTCTCCGAGCCCGCGCCGCTAATCCTGGCATCAACGTCATCGCCCGTGCCCATTCCGATGCCGAGGTCGAACATCTCAAGGGTTTGGGCGCCGATACGGTGATCATGGGTGAACGCGAGATTGCGCGCGGGATTGTGGAAGAAGTTCTCGGTTCCAAACCGGAGTTGAGGCGCGAAACCGCCGAGCCATCGGTGGCCTGAGTCCCAAGCCCAAGCTGCACTCTCGCGCGCTGGCAACGTGATCGGCTCGACCCAGCCTTCAAGTGAGCATTACGCCACGAATGCAGAGCCGCCATTTTGCGCGATACCACTGAGGTATTTGGCCGGCGGCTTCCCAAGCGCCTTCTTGAACATGGTGATGAAGGCCGTGACCGAACCATAGCCGAGATCGCCCGAGACTTGCTGGACACTCTTGCCGGAAGCCAGTTCCCGAATTGCAACAATCAAGTGCAATTGCTGGCGCCAGCGCCCGAAACTTAGACCTGTCTCCTTTGTCACAAGGCGGGCGAGGCTGCTCTCGCTGAGCGCCATGCGCTTGGCCCAGTCCGCCAGCGTACTGCGGTCGGCAGGGTCTTGCGCCAACGCTTCGGCGATCCTGTTCAAGCGCGGCTCGGATGAGATCGGCAGGTGCAATTGCTGGACAGGCATGCGTGACAATTCGGTGAGCAGTATCTTGGTCAAGAGCTCGCCCCTCGCCTCGTCGTCCTGCAGCCGATCGGAAAGCTCGATGATCAATTCGCGCAGCAGTGGCGAGATCGAAAGCGTGCAGCACCGCTCCGGCAGGTCGGCGGCTCCCGGCTCTATGTAGACGAAAAAAATCCGGGCGTTGGCGGTCGCGACATTGCTGTGCTCCATGCCGCCGGGGATCCACACCCCGCAATGCGGCGGCACCATCCATAGACCGCTTGGGACGCGGCATGTGACGCCGCCGCCGAGCGCGAAGACGAGCTGGCCTTTGCGGTGCCGGTGGGCGGGGACTTCCGCTCGGGTGTCGGGGATGTCGACGCGCACGGCAATCGACAACGCGGAAGGGTCATCCACATCGAGATCAAGCCAGGGGTAGCTGAGGGGCTGTCTCATGATTGACTGTTATAAGCGATGAACCGCCATGATAGCTAAATTCTTTAACCGCGGAAGTCGATAGGCTCCGGTTCGCGCAGGGTTGATCGTGTGAGGCTGCGCGCCGTCGCCGGTATGGCTCGCTACCCACATGGGTACTCAGCTTGCCGTGCTTTCCAACGCAAGCTGGCACCGGCAAGCCAGCAACAAGGTACGCCATGCTCGCCCTGGTCATCTCTCCCGAAAGTGCGACCGGGTTGAGGCTCGCCGACGTCGCCGAGCCTCAACCGGCCTCGAATGAAGCGCTTGTCTCGGTCCACGCCACTTCGTTGAATCGCGGCGAACTGCGCCTGCTTGCCATACGCCCCAAGGGCTGGATACCCGGCCAGGACATTGCGGGGATTGTCGAACGGAGAGCAGCCGATGGTTCCGGGCCAACCGTCGGCGCCCGGGTTGTCGCGTTGGTCGACGAGGCTGGTTGGACCGAACGCATCGCAGTCCCAACGGACCGTCTCGCCGTCCTGCCGGATGACGTCAGCTTCGTTTCCGCAGCCACGCTTCCTGTCGCCGGTACGACGGCGCTGAGGACTCTACGCCATGGCGGGGACCTCGCCGGCCAGCAGGTCTTGATCACCGGCGCAAGCGGCGCGGTCGGTCGTTTCCAGGTCCAGCTTGCCCGCGAGCAGGGCGCCTCGGTGACGGCAATCGCCGCTGCCCGGCACGCCGAGGATCTCCGCGGCCTCGGCGCCGAGCAGATTGTCGAAGCGATCGAGCTGGCCGAGGGACCGTTTTCGCTGATCACGGAGTCGGTGGGCGGCAAAAGCCTCGCACACGCGATCGAACGCATCGCACCTGGCGGGACCATCGTCATGTTCGGTTCGAGCAGCGGCGAACTGACGCCTGTCGGGTTCCGCCAGTTCGTTCCGGATCATGAGGGAGCAAGGCTTCAGACTTTTGCGTACTACACGTCCGGTCCAGGCATTGGCGAGGACATCGCCTCGCTGCTCGCTCTGGTCGCGGCCGGCCGGCTCGAAACGCGCGTGGCCTTGACCGTGCCGTGGACAGACATCGCCCAAGCGCTGGACGCACTGCGACAGCGCAGCTTCAGCGGCAAGGCCGTTCTCACCATAACAGGATGAGCATCCTGTTTTGTCACACGTGCTGGCCGCCATTGATGTGAATTTCCGAGCCCGTCACATAGGACGCCTGCTGCGAACACAGGAAGAAGATGATGTCGGCGACTTCGGCCGTGGTGCCAAGGCGCCTGAGAGGAATGGTCTCGACGATCTTGTCAGTGCCCGGCGACAGGATCGCTGTGTCGATCTCGCCGGGCGCAATGGCATTGACGCGGATGCCGTGCGGGCCGAAATCATGTGCCATCTCGCGCGTCAGCGAGCCGAGCGCCGCCTTCGATGTGGCATAGGCCGTGCCGGCGAAGGGATGCACGCGGGTTCCGGCGATCGAGGTTACGTTGACGATCGAGCCCTTGGCCGCCGCCAGCTCCTTGAACAGGCCGCGCGCCAGCATGATCGGCGCGAAGAAATTGACCTGGAACACGTCGCGCCAGACATGCATCGGCGTGTCGATCGAATCCATGCGGCTGTTGCCGTCCTTGAGCTTCGGCGAAATGCCGGCATTGTTGACCAGCGCATGCAACTGGCCGCCATGCGCTTCCAGCCGGTGGCGGATTTCGGAGACGGCGATGCCGACATCCTCCTGATCGGCGAGATCGACCTTGATGTGGTCTTCCGGCCCGGCCGGCCACGGGCAATCCTCGGCGAAAGCCTGCCTGGAGCAGGTGATGACGCGCCAGCCCTCGCGCGAAAAACGCTTGACGGTGGCGTGGCCAATGCCGCGGCTGGCGCCGGTCAGCACGATGGTCTTTCGGGTGTCGAGCTCAGTCATTTCAAGGTCTCCGACCGGCAGATGTAGCCGAACGCCGCCGAGGTGGCGAGAGGCCGAAATGTCACCATTCGCCTCGATGAGGGAACTGGCGGGCCCGCTCGCCGTTGGTCCGTGAATGCGGAAAGGGCGCGGGGTTCTGAATCAATCAATCGGGACAGAGCCATGACACAGACAGCACCCCTCGACATAGCCACCGCCTTCACCAAGGCGTGGACAAGCCACGACCTCGAAAAGGCAGCATCCTTGGTCGCCGACGACGTCGTCTTTGATGGGCCGATGCAGCAATCGACCGGCAAGAAACCCTATCTCGAGGGCCTGACCAAACTATCACAGGATGTGACCGGTGTGCGCATGATCGCGGCCTTCGGAGACGATCATCAGGCGCTGCTGATGTATGATTGGGTGACAAAGTCGTCCGGCGCGCTTTCCTGCGCCAAGCACCTCACCATCAGCGATGGCAAGATTCACAGCGACAAACTGACCTTTGACAGCAAGAAGTTGGGCAGCGCCAAGCCACGGAATTAGCGGATCGGATCAGCCGCCAAGGAGGTCGAGGATCGAGGTCTGCCGCTTCTTGCGCGGACCGCCGACGTCGCCTGGCGGCACCGGATGTTTGACCGACGCGGTGGCGCCGTCATCCTCCGGCATGGAGGGGCTGTCGGCATCGACAGTTTGGGCGGGACGGGCCGCGCGGACCGGCGCTTGGGCAACCGGCGCTGCTGGCCGCGCCGGTGCCTGCTGACCGACCGACGTCGACGGAACCGGCGCCGTGTTGTTCGCCGAGGGTATCTCGTCGGGGACGATTGTGTCGGCCGGCGTCGATTTCCAGGTGCCGGGCAGCGGCCGCACCGGCACACCCTCGTGGGCCGCAACCATGAACTCGTGCCAGGCCTGCGCCGGCAGTGCGCCGCCGGTGACCTTCTTCATCGCGCTGCCATCATCATTGCCGAACCACACACCAGTGGTGAGGTTGGCGGTGTAGCCGACGAACCAGGCGTCGCGCGAATTTTGACTGGTGCCGGTCTTGCCGGCCGATGGCCAGGCGAAAGCCGCTTTCCGGGCAGTGCCGATCTCAACCGTGCCCGTCATCATCGAGTTCATCATGCCGACGATCTCAGGCTTGACGACGCGCGGCGCGCTGCCGCCGCCGCTGTCGTAAAGCACTTTGCCCTCGGTGGTCGTCACGCGCCGGATGAAATGGATGTCCGGCTTGTAGCCGCCATTGGCAAAGGGGACATAGGCCGAGGTCAGCTCCAGCGGCGTCACTTCCGAAGTGCCGAGCGCGATCGAGGTGTTGGCTATCAGGTCGGACTGGATGCCCATGCGGTGCGCCGCCTCGACAACCGCGTTCGGCCCGACCTCCATGGTCAGTTGCGCGGCCACCGAGTTCAGCGACTTGGCCAGCGCGGTGGCCAGCGTCACCTTGCCGAAATACTTGCCGCCGTAATTGTCGGGTGTCCAGTTGCCGATCTTGATCGGCGCATCGTTGCGGATGCTGTCGGGCGTGCGACCGGCTTCGAGCGCGGCCATATAGACGAACGGCTTGAACGCCGAGCCCGGCTGGCGACGTGCCTCCGAAGCACGGTCGAACTGGCTGGTCGAATAGTCGTAGCCGCCGACCATGGCACGCACCGCACCGGAATCGTCGATCGACACCAGCGCGCCCTGGGTGACGTTGAGCTTCTTGCCGCTCTCGTCGATCAGTCTGCGGATCGACTGTTCGGCGAGCTTTTGCAGGTTCAGGTCGACGGTGCTGTCGATGACGATGTCGCCGCGCACGTCGCCGATCAGGTCGGGCAATTCCTCCATGATGGTGTCGGCGACGTAATTCTCCGAGCCGGTCCAGTAGGACGGCGCGCGCGTTGCCGGCGCGCTCATCGCCGAGGTCATTTCCTTGGCGCTGATCTTTCCCTCGTCACGCATGGCGGCAAGCACCAGTTGCGAGCGTTCCTCGGCGGCCTTCGGATCGCGTGCCGGGGACAGCCGCGACGGCGCCTTCAACAGGCCGGCAAGCAATGCGGCTTCCGACAGGGTGACGTCGCGCGCGCTCTTGCCGAAATAGCGGCGCGAGGCGGCCTCGACGCCATAGGCGCCGGAACCGAAATACACCCGATTCAGGTACATTTCGAGAATCTGGTCCTTGGTGTGCTTGTGCTCCAGCCACAGCGCCAGCAGCACTTCCTGCACCTTGCGTTCCAGCGTGCGGTCGGGTGTCAGGAACAGGTTCTTCGCCAATTGCTGGGTCAGCGTCGAACCGCCCTGCGAGAAACGCCCGCCCAGCACATTGGTGACCATGGCGCGCGACAGACCGATCGGGTCGATGCCGAAATGCGAGTAGAAGCGCCGATCTTCAATGGCGATGACGGCTTCCGGGATATAGGGCGACATTTCATGCAGGCCGACGGCCTCGCCGCCGCTCATGCCGCGATTGGCGAGCAATTGGCCGTCGGCAGAGACGATCTTGATGTTGGGGGCGCGGTCGGGAATCGACCAGGTCGTCGCCGCCGGCATCTTGGCGCCATAGTAGACGACGATGCCGGCCACCGCGATGCCGCCCCAGATGGCGAACACGAAGCACCAGTAGAACAGCCGGCCGAGCACGCCGAACAGGCCGCGCCGGCTTCTGCCGCGCTTGGCCCGCGACGATTTCCCTTTGGCCGGCTTGCGTTTTGCGGAGGCTTTGCGATTGCTCGGCACGACGCGATCCTCCTCGTTCACCGAAAGACCCGCCGAGGACCGCGCCTGCGGCGGCCCCTCGAAATTGGGTTCGATGCGACTGTCCCTGCGGTTCGCCATGCGCTGTGCTTGATATCCCCGATGCCTATGGCGTTCGGGTTGAAGAGTAGATGCGGCGGTTTAAAGGCGGGTTAAGTCGTGTTCGAATGCCGGCCCTGGCGTTGGTCAACGATGTTGATGCGAAAAAGCCGCTACGCCTTGATATCTCGCTAGAGACCCGCCGCCTTCGCCAGATAGGGCGCCAGCGCCAGCGCATAGGTGGCCGTCATATGGTGATGGTCGCGCCAGACGATGATGTTGCCGACCACGGCCGAACAGCTGTCCTTGCCACATAAGGCATCGTTCATGTCAACGACACGGACCCCCGGCAATGTCCCCGCGGCGAGGGCGAAGACATCACTCGTCTCCACCTCCTGTCGCGCGTTGACGCATTTGTCGGGATCGGCGGCCAGGCAATCACCGGGATCGAACTTGACGAAAGGCGTGTTACGAATGGCGATAATGCGCACGCCGGCACTGTTCAAGTCGCTCCAGATGCTGCGCAAACCGTCGATCATTGCCGGCTCCGGTGTGTCGGAATAGCGAGACTGGCTGGTGAACATCAGGTCTGGCCGCAATTTCCTGATCTCGGCGAGAACGTTGTCGCGCCATGTTGCGCAGGCCTCATACGGCTTACCGTCATCCGTCACAGCGGCAAGGGTGAAAGGGCATGCAGCCTTGGTGAAGGTGACCAATTTCCACTTGCGGTCCCTGGCAATCTTGTCGATGGCAGGGATCCATTGTGCTGCGTGTGAATCGCCTGCGACGACAATGGTCCTGGTTCCCTGGGGATCGCCGAGCTGGCAGCCCACAGCTTGCGTGCTGTCCTGCTCCTGATGGCATTTCAGTCGATAGACGATCGGTACGTCACGCCTGAGTTTGCCGAGGGATGGCAGCAGTTGCACGTCGCGCGGAACCGAAGCGTTGGCAAGCAGCGCTGCCGGCCCTGGATAATTCGGTGTTCCGATCAGGCTGATATCGACGTCTTGCCTGTCGAGCGCATAGCCGAGCCCACCCGACACCATCACGCATACGGCAACGGCGGCAGTGGCATAGGCCAGAGGTTTCCGTTCCGTATCCGACCGCGGCTGCCGGCAGCGCTGTTCGACATATCGGTAGGACAAATCCGAGATTGCCAGCGTCAGGGCGATCAGCACGACACCTGCAAGGAGCCCGGCGGCGGGGCGATGCGCCGAATAGAAAACAACCAGCGGCCAATGCCAGAGGTAGATCGAATACGACCGGTCGCCGACATAGCAAAGGATGCTGGCGTTAAGCCCGCGAAACCGGCCCAGTTTGATGCCGCCGGCGGCAATGATGAGCACCGTTCCCAGGGTCGGCAGCAACGCAAGAGCGCCAGGAAATGACGTCGAGGCGGAAAAGAAAAGCGCTGAAAACCCGATGGCGCCAATACCGGTCATCGCCATTGCGGCGCGCAATGGCAGCCCTGCCCTGAACCGATGGACCGTCAGCGCCAGCAGGCCACCAAGCGCCAGCTCCCACAGACGGGTATGGGTTACGAAATAAGCGGCGGCCGGATCGCTCCGGGTGATGACAACCGAGCTGATCAGCGACCCGGCAAAAACCGCGGTCAGCCCCACGAGGAATACGTCTTTCGCTGGCCGCCCGAGACGGCGCGCCAGCCAAAGGCCTGCCACCATCAGCAATGGCCAGACGATATAGAACTGCTCCTCGATCGATAGAGACCAGTAATGTTGCACCGGGCTCGCCGCCTCCTCGGCGCCGAGATAGTCGACCGCCTGCCAGGCAAGCCGCCAGTTCTGCACATAGAGCGCACTGGCGGCGACCTGGATCGCCGTCTCTTCCCAACGTGCCATGGACAGGAAGACCAGCGTTCCGGCGAGCGTGGCAAGAAGGGCCAGGATCGCAGTCGGCAGCAGTCGCCGCACTCGCCGCGAATAAAAGGCCATCAGCGAGATGCGGCCGTCGCGCAGCGCCATGCGGGCAAGCAGACCGGTGATGAGATAGCCCGAGATGACGAAGAACACATCGACCCCGACATACCCGCCAGGAAGAACCGCGGGCCAGATGTGGAAAACCACCACCAGGGCAACGGCAATGCCACGCAGCCCCTGGATTTCAGGCCGCAATGCAACAGGCCCCTCAGCGTCTTCTGTCAACACCACCCGCCTCAGACCTGATTTCAGATGGGCTCGAACTTCACATCCGGCTGGTCAGGACCGCCGGCTTGCCGCAACAGCGCGAGAATGTGTTCGCCCCTGTCAACCTGCTGTCGTCTCCAGTTGGAGGCGTTCGTCACATGCAGCCAGCCATCGACCACCATGAAAAAATCCTCGGATGGGTCATGTCCCGCGCCGAAGCGAAGCGATTTGTTTTCAGCGAACCGAACCATCGCCGGGTCCATCGACCTGTAGAGCACCGGCCAGTTGCCGCCGCCGGAATCCATATGAAACTTGTAGCTCGGGGCGAAATCCAGCCGCCGCCGCAACAGGCTTCCATCGAAAAAACAGAAGCCGGGCCACAAGAACCAGCCGCCTGGTGTCGGCGTATCGCGCCGCACGCTGCCGTAGAGGCTCTTGCCCTCCATCCGGTCGCGGATCGAAAATGGCTCAGTCGGAAAGATGTCATGATCGATGAAGCCGAAAAGCTTCGGCCCGAACCCAGGCAAGAAATTCCGCACGATCCAGTTGAGCGCTTGACCGTGCGATCTGCTGACGACCAGCCTGTTCTTCGGCAAGGCGACATAGGGGACATGCTGGCGACGGCAGAGATCGCGGATCGCTTCCCTTGCATCGTCCTTGTTGCTGTTGTCGAAAACGATGTAGCTTTCGTGCTCGGCCAGGTATCGGCGCACCAGGTGGATCTGCCATTCGATCACGTCTGGCCGGTTGAAGGCCACGGTGGCGACTATGCCACCGCGAAATACCTGCTCTTGCCCCTGCAGATCGAAGACCGGCGCGGATGCTCTCAGGAAGCGAAACACCCGCCAATGATAACGCAACAGCGCCTCGCGCCTTGGCGGCCTGTTCAGCCTCTCCCATTCCGCGACGGTAATTCTGGGCGGATCGTCATCTTCCGGCGCGTCGGAAGCCCCCATGTCGCGCTCCTGCATCTGCCCCACGGTGCAGGCTAGTTCTGCTGGATCGAAATGCCCTTGTCGTCGATCTTGAGTTCGACGCCCTTGGGTTTGGTCTGCTCGCGATAGACGTAGATGCCGAGCGCAATGACCACGACTATGAGCGCGCCAATGATGAGATAGAGCGTATTCTGTTTCATGGCGCGCTCTTTGCGTTGTCGAGCCTCAGGCTCGTTTCAGGACCTTGACCAGCACCAGCAGGATAATGGCGCCGATTGTGGCATGGATGATCGCGGCGAGAGTGCCGCCGCCGATTGAAAATCCGATCCTCGGAAACAGCCAGCCGGCGATGAACGCGCCGACGATGCCGACGATGATGTTGCCGATAAGGCCGAAGCCGAAACCGGAAACGATAAGACCGGCGAGCCAGCCGGCGATGGCACCGATGATGATGAAGACGAGCAGGCTTTCGACACCCATAGAGAGTTCCTCCGAGCAAGAGGGCGACGGCGGAACGGAAAGCTCCGAATCGGCCTCGATATCAACGGCTTCAGGCTATTCGAAAGCGGCCGGTCTCACCAGCGGCGCCATCACTAGAGCAATTCTAGGAAAAGTGTAAAGCGGTTTTCCGTCCAAAATTGCGTCAAAACAAAGAGTTAGAGCAGCTCGCCGTTTCCGTGAAACGGTGAACTGCTCTAGTCGTCATCGTCGCTTGCGGCAGGGCGCCAGCTGGTCGGCTCGACCTTCTTTTGGGTGTGACTGTCGATATAGACCCACCAGCCATCGTCGCGATATTGCGCGATGGATTCGTTGATCACGCCGTCGCTATCCTTCCACGTGACGGAGACCTTGGAGCCGTCTGTCGGCGCGGTCACAATCGGCTTTCTGTCCGCCATGTCATCATCCCCCAATTGCACCGACAAACTGAGCCGACAGAACGCCGCGGCCCGCATCCGGTTCCAGCCGGT
>NZ_JBVVQX010000006.1:151695-247251 GCF_055811675.1 Mesorhizobium sp. WSM4808 | reverse complement strand
GCCATGTCATCATCCCCCAATTGCACCGACAAACTGAGCCGACAGAACGCCGCGGCCCGCATCCGGTTCCAGCCGGTACCGGCTGCGCGATGTGCTGGCCGGACGACCGTCAGCTGTGGGCAAAGATATCCTCTTCGTCCCAGCCCATCAGGTCAAGCTTGGCACGCGTCGGCAGGAAGCGGAAGCAGGCATCGGCCTCCTTGGTCCGCCCATCGCGCGCCAGGCGTCCGGCGAGCACATCGCGCAGCCGGTGCAGATAAAGCACATCGGAAGCTGCATATTCGAGCTGTTCGGGCGACAGCGTCTCGGCCGCCCAGTCCGACGATTGCTGCGCCTTGGAGAGGCCGACGCCGAGAAGCTCGAAGCAGATGTCCTTCAGCCCGTGGCGGTCGGTGTAGGTGCGGGTCAGCCGCGAGGCGATCTTGGTGCAGAACACCGGCTCCGGCATCACGCCGAACGCATTGTAGAGCACGGCAAGATCGAAGCGTCCGTAGTGGAACAGCTTGGTTACGCCACGGTTCCGCAGCAGGCTGACGAGGTTCGGCGCCTTCTTCTGGCCAGGCGCGATCTGGATGACGTCGGCCGTGCCGTCGCCGGGCGAAATCTGCACCACGCACAGCCGGTCACGATGCGGATTGAGCCCGAGCGTCTCGGTGTCGATGGCCACTGCCCCGACATTGTAGTGCGAGAGGTCGGGCAGATCATGCTTGTGGAAACGGATATCGGCCATTGTCTTCTCCGGTCGAGCCCTACAGTGTCCCCTGACCCGCAAGGGACGCTGCAGCGCTTTGTCTTGTGGCCCGTCCTCGCCGCGATCCGCTGAAAAATCAACAGGAAAACAGGAGTTTCCGCCGCTCAGCGCGTCAAGGCATCGAGAATCCGCGCCCAGGAGCGCTGGCCCTTGTGGAAGGAGTTGAGCTCGTATTTCTCGTTGGGCGAGTGGATGCGGTCGTCGTCGAGGCCGAACCCGACCAGCAGCGATTCCATACCGAGATAGGTCTGGAAATCGCCGACAACCGGAATGGAGCCGCCGCTGCCCGTCGTCACCGCCGGCTTCGGCCATTCGTCGGACAGCGCATTCTTGGCCTTGGCGAGGAAGGGCGAGTCGTAGGAAAGCTGGATTGCCGGCGAGCCGCCATGCGGATGGAATTCGACCGAACAGTCGGCCGGAATCCGCTCCTTGACGAATTTCTGGAACGCAGCGCGAATTTTCTTGGGATCCTGCTTGTGCACGAGGCGAAACGACACCTTCGCCGAGGCTTCCGCCGCGATCACCGTCTTGAAGCCCTTGCCGGTATAGCCGCCGATGATGCCGTTGAACTCGGCCGTCGGCCGCGCCCAGGTCAACTCCAGCACGGAGCGGCCCTTTTCGCCCGACGGGATCGACAGGCCGACCGGTCCCAGGAACGTCTCGGCGGTCTCGCCGAGCGTCTCCCATGATTTCAGGATCTGCGACGGTGTTTCCTCGACGCCGTCATAGAAGCCGGGGATGGTGATATGGCCGTCCTTGTCGTGGATATCGGCCAGCACCCTGGCCAGGATCCGGATCGGATTGGCGGCGGCACCGCCATAGAGGCCGGAATGCAGGTCGCGATCGGCCGCCTTCACCGTGATCTCCTCGCCGACCAGCCCGCGCAATCCCACGCAGATCGACGGCGTCTCGCGGTCCCACATGCCGGTATCGCAAACCAGCGCGAAATCGGCCTTGAGTTCGTCGGCATTGGCTTTGAGGAACGGCTTCAACGAGGGCGAGCCGGATTCCTCTTCGCCCTCGAACAGGATGGTGATGCGGCAAGGCAGATTGCCGTGCACCTGTTTCCAGGCGCGGCAAGCCTCTACGAAGGTCATCAACTGGCCTTTGTCGTCGGCCGACCCGCGTCCGGTGATCACCTTGTGATCCGGCCCGACCTCTTTGACAGCAGGCGCGAACGGATCGCTTTCCCACAATTCGATCGGATCGACCGGCTGAACGTCATAATGGCCGTAAAACAGCACATGCGGCGAACCGGCCGGGCCGTCATGGTGCGCAACCACCATCGGGTGGCCTGGTGTGTCGCGAACGCTGGCGTCGAAGCCGATCAGCTTGAGTTCGGCCACCAGCCATTCCGCCGCCTTGCGGCAATCGGCGGCAAAGGCCGGATCGGTGGAGATCGACTTGATCTTGAGCAAGCCGAACAGGCGCTCGAGGCTCTGGTCGAGATTGTTGTCGAGACGGTCGAGGACGGGGGAAATTGCGGACATATGTGAAGCCTTTCGATTCAGAACCCGAACCGTAAAGGCAGGACAGGAAAACGAAAAGCCCGCGATCATTGGACCACGGGCTGCAAACGTCTGTCTGGAATAAAAAAGACCGCCGTGGTGGAGGGGGAACCACGGCGGCCTTCTACTCGAAACGATGCGGCAGCCCGGAGAGGGGGATAGGCTGCCGCAGGATCCGGGATAGGCGGGGGACGGGCCTTGCTCCGGACTCGGCGAAAACTGCCGATGACGTGTATTTGGGTCTCTGAACGTGGCGATTCAAGGGCACGAAAATTACAGTTTTGTAACATAGGCGTGAGCAGGGTGACGGCGATCTGTCAGGGTGTTGCCGGAACCGATAGTCGACGCTGCCTTTGGCATGGACCAAGCCGCCGCGCCGCGCTATCCCTGCCGGCATGAAAAAAGGCGATCATCTCTTCCTTGTCGACGGCTCCGGCTACATCTTCCGTGCCTATCACGCGCTGCCGCCGCTGACCCGCAAATCCGACGGCCTGCCGGTGGGCGCCGTTTCCGGCTTCTGCAACATGCTGTGGAAGCTGATGCTCGACGCCCGCAACACCGATGTAGGCATTGTGCCAACGCATTTCGCCGTCATTTTCGACTATTCGTCGAAAACCTTCCGCAACGACCTCTACCCCGAATACAAGGCCAACCGCTCGGCACCGCCGGAAGATCTGATCCCGCAATTCGGCCTGATCCGCCAGGCGACCAGGGCGTTCAACCTGCCCTGCGTCGAGATCGAAGGCTACGAGGCCGACGATCTGATCGCCACCTATGCGAGGCTCGCCTGCGAAGCCGGCGGCGATACCACCATCATCTCCTCCGACAAGGACCTGATGCAGCTGGTTGGCGATACGGTCGCCATGTACGACCCGATGAAGGACCGCCAGATCGGCATTCCGGAAGTCATAGAAAAATGGGGCGTGCCGCCGGAGAAGATGGTCGACCTGCAGGCGCTGACCGGCGATTCGGTCGACAATGTGCCTGGTGTGCCCGGCATAGGGCCGAAGACGGCGGCGCAACTGCTCGAACAGTTCGGTGACCTCGACACGCTGCTGGCCCGGGCCGGCGAGATCAAGCAGGACAAGCGGCGCGAATCGATCATCGCCAATGCCGACAAGGCGCGCATTTCTCGTCAGCTGGTGACGCTGATGAACGATGTGCCGGTGACCGAGGGACTGGAGGATTTCGTCCTGCACGCGCCGGACGGCCCGAAGCTGATCGGTTTCTTGAAGACCATGGAATTCACGTCACTGACCCGCCGTGTGGCGGAAGCGACCAGCACCGAGGCCGGCGACGTCCAGGCCGTCGCGGTCACCGTCGAACGCGCCGATCATGCTCATGGCCCAGATGTCGGGGCCGGGTTGCCGCCGGTTGCCCGAAACGCGTCCGGCACTGAACCGGACGAAGCCGGCGGGACGGCGGAGACGTCAAAACAAGGCGATACCCCTTCCCTGCTCGCGGCACTGCGGCTGGAGCGCGCGGCCACCGGCAAGATCGATATTTCTGCCTATCATTGCATTCGCGATGTCTCGACCCTGAAAGCCTGGGTGGCCGAGGCTCGGGAGGCGGGCATCGCCGCCTTCGATGTCCGGGCAACATCGGCTGATCCGATGCAGGCCGAACTCATCGGCATGGCCATCGCCACAGCGCCCGGCCGCGCCGCCTACATTCCTTTTGCCCACATGAGCGGCAATGGCGACCTGCTCGGTGGTGGCGCGCTCGAAAACCAGATTCCGCTGCGCGAGGCGCTGGCCGTGCTGAAACCGCTGCTCGAAGACCGATCGGTTCTCAAGGTGGCGCAGAATCTGAAATACGATCTTGTCATCATGAGCCGCTACGGCATCGATGTCGCGCCGTTCGACGACACCATGCTGATCTCCTACGTGCTCGATGCCGGCACGCCCCATGGTCATGGCATGGATGCGCTTGCCGAAAAGTGGCTCGGTCATACCCCTCTCCAACTCAAGGATGTGACCGGCTCGGGCAAAAGCTCCGTCGGTTTCGATCAGGTCGACATCGACAAGGCGACGGCTCATGCCGCTGAGGACGCGGATGTGACGCTTCGGCTCTGGCTGGTGCTGAAACCGCGGCTTGCCGCCAAGGGCCTGGTGTCTGTCTATGAGCGGCTGGAGCGGCCGCTGGTGCCGGTGCTGGCGCGCATGGAACAGCGCGGCATCTCGGTCGACCGGCAGATCCTGTCGCGGCTCTCCGGCGAACTGGCCCAGGGCGCCGCTCGCCTTGAAGAGGAAATCTACCAGCTCATCGGCGAACGCATCAACATCGGCTCGCCAAAGCAGCTCGGCGACATCCTGTTCGGGCGCATGGGCCTGCCCGGCGGTTCCAAGACCAAGACCGGCCAGTGGTCGACCTCGGCGCAGCTTCTCGAAGATCTCGCTGCCGAAGGCCACGAACTGCCGCGCAAGATCGTCGATTGGCGCCAGCTGACCAAGCTGAAATCGACCTATACCGATGCGCTGCCGGGCTTCATCCACCCCGACACCAAGCGCGTCCACACGTCCTACGCGCTGGCCGCGACGACGACGGGCCGGCTGTCGTCCTCCGACCCGAACCTGCAGAACATCCCCGTTCGCACCGCCGAAGGCCGCAAGATCAGGACCGCCTTCATCACCGACAAGAGCCACCGCCTGGTCTCGGCCGACTACAGCCAGATCGAGCTGCGGGTGCTCGCCCATGTCGCCGAAATCCCGCAATTGCGGCAGGCTTTCGCCGACGGCGCCGACATCCATGCCATCACCGCGTCGGAGATGTTCAACGTGCCGGTCGAAGGCATGCCTTCGGAAGTCCGCCGCCGCGCCAAGGCGATCAATTTCGGCATCATTTACGGCATCTCGGCCTTCGGTCTCGCCAACCAGCTGTCGATCCCGCGCGAGGAGGCAGGCAACTACATCAAGAAATATTTCGAGCGCTTCCCCGGCATCCGAGACTATATCGAGGAGACCAAGGCCTATGCCCGCGAGCATGGCTTTGTCGAAACGATCTTCGGCCGCCGCATCCATTACCCCGATATAAGATCGTCCAATCCCTCGCTCCGCGCGTTCAACGAGCGCGCCTCGATCAACGCCCGCCTGCAAGGCACCGCCGCCGACATCATCCGCCGTGCCATGATCCGCATGGAGGAGGCGCTGGAAAAAGCAGGCCTTTCGGCACGCATGCTGCTGCAGGTGCATGATGAATTGATCTTCGAGACCGTCGAGGCGGAAGTCGAGGCAACGATCCCGGTCGTGCGTCACGTCATGGAGAACGCGGCGATGCCGGCGGTCTCGATGTCGGTGCCGCTGCACGTCGACGCGCGGGCGGCGAACAACTGGGACGAGGCGCATTAGCGCCAACGCAAGGTGTGTTGAGATTCAGGTCAGGCCGAGCCGAAAATGGTGGATTCCGAGAACCGGAGCGGAGCATACTTTTCGTACGTGAGCACAGTTCTACCGCGACGCGGTAGAACGGGGAAGCGCAGGTATCAGCCATTTGCAGGCCGGCATCACCTGAATATCAACGCACCTTAGGCCGCTTCGGCCAGGCACTTGGCACACGTCCCGCGAAATTCGATCACCGCCTTCTTGGCGGCGAAGCCGGTGGAACGCACCCATTCGTCCAACTGGTGGCCGACATCGTGGTCGGACATTTCGGTGACCTGCCCGCATGTGTCGCAGATCGCGAAGGCAGTCATCGAATGGCTGTGGTCGTGCGGCTCGGCGCAGGCGACGAAGGAGTTGATGCTTTCGAGCCGATGCACGAAACCTGACTTCACCAGCGTATCGAGCGCGCGATAGACCTGGAGCGGCGCGCGAAAACCGCGCTCGCGCAATTGGTCGAGCAAGGTGTAGGCACTGAGCGGTCCGCTGGCGGTCTCGAGTTTCTCGAGCACGCACAGCTGGTTCTTCGTCAGCACATCCCTTGCCGCCATGATCCTGTTTCCAACTCGCCTTGCGTCGCTTGTGCCGCGCACAACGATCCATGTCCCATCCAGATAGCGACGAACAGGCATTTTTGCTACTGTTTCCAGCATTCTGCCCGCGAGGCGGTCGAGAACATCGATCGGAGCGGGGCAACAGGCAGGTTGCTCTGCGATGTGACGTTCAAAATACTGACAATATCTTCGGCAAGGATTGCCGCGCTTGGAAATTCGGTCGGGCTTGGGGAAGCAATCATGATCAAATTGACGCGGCGGACGCTGCTGGTCGGCACGTCCGCCTTGACCATGGCCGGCATGGTATCGTTCCGGACCATGGCCGCATCGCGCACCTACCATGCGCTGCTGGTCGCCTGCACCGAATATCCCAACCTGCCGCAGAGGAACTGGCTTGTCGGGCCGAAGAACGATGCAGCCCTCGTCCGCGACTATCTCCTGAAGAATGTGCCCGACCCCGTGCGCTTCGCGCCGGAAAACGTCACGCTGCTCGCCAAGGATGTCCCCGGCGCCAGTGGCCTGCCGACCCATGCGGCGATCAAGGCTGCATTGGCCGACCTTGCCGCCAAGGTCCAGCGCGACGATTTCGTCTATCTGCATCTGTCCGGTCACGGTGCCCAGCAGCCGCAGATGGTCAAGGGCGACGAAACCGACGGGCTCGACGAGATCTTCCTGCCCGTCGATATCGGCAAATGGATCAACCGCGATGCCGGCGTGCCCAATGCGCTGATCGACAACGAAATCGGCGCGGCACTCGACGCCATCCGCGACAAGGGTGCTTTCGTCTGGGTTGTGTTCGACTGCTGCCATTCCGGAACCGCGACACGCGCCGTCGAGGTCGATGACGAGCTGGAGCGCAAGGTCGAGTTCGCCGACCTGGTCGGCGGCAACGAGGCCGAGCGGGCTGCCGCGATCAAGGCCTATGACGAGGTGATTTCGGTCGCCGGCTCGCGCGGCATCGACGACAATGGCACGCGCAAGCCCGCCTTCACCCTGACGCCGACCGGTGGCGAACCGATCACCAAGGGCAAGCTGGTCGCCTTCTATGCCGCGCAGACGGTGGAGACGACGCCCGAGATGCCGTTGCCCAAGGGCATCGCGGATGCGCCGCGCTTGGGCCTGTTCACCTTCACCATCCTGTCCAAACTGGCCGAGAATCCCAACGTAACCTATCGCCAGCTCGGCCAGGCCGTGCTGCAGCAATATTCGGCCGACAGCCGCACCCGGCCGACACCGCTGTTCGAGGGCGAACTGGATGCCCGCGTCTTCGGCACCGACAAGACCGATGCACTCATGCAGTGGCCTGTCGTCATCAAGGACGGCGAAGCGACGATCGGCGCCGGGCTGCTGCATCGCCTCACCCCCGGCAGCAAGCTCGCCATCCTGCCGTCGGCGTTATCGCCGCTGTCCGACGCGGTCGGCTATCTCGAAGTGCAGTCGGCAAAAAACCTGGAAAGTCGCGTCAAGCCGGTCGAGTTCGACAAGAAGCCGGCGCTCGAAGTCGCCGACATTCCCGCCAACGCCTATGCGCGGGTGGCGGAGATCGCCGTCGACTACAAGCTCGTCTTGGCGCGGCCGGCCATAGCCAAGGGACTTGAGAAGGAAACCGCTCTGGTCAATGCGGTTCTCGACGAACTGGCCACAGCCAGGGAGACCGGCTTCAACATCGAGCTGGTCGAGCCCGGCAAGAGCGCCGACCTTCGCCTCGCGGTGATGCGCGAGAATGCCGTTCCCGGCGTCAAGGATGCGACCGACAAGCCGGCGCTGTGGTTCCTGCCGGCGTCGGGCGACGTGAGCCTGAAGGAGGGCGGCAAACCGCCGCTGATCATCATTCACGACCGCCACAAGCTGGCCGATGCAACGGCCAGGAACCTGCGCACCATCTTCCGTGCCACCGGGCTTTCGCGGCTGGCGGCGGCCTCAGACTACAAGCCCGAGGACGTCGACGTCCAGTTCCAGGTCAAACGTCGCGACAAGGATGGCCTCGAACCGCTGCAGGCTTCGGTTGTGCCGCGCGTCTCGCCGGGCGACGAAGTGCATGTGCTGGCCAAGAACGGCTCGGACCTGCTGGTCGACATCAACGTGCTCTATGTCGGCAGCGACTATTCGATCACTCATATCGTTGCCGAACGCCTCGCCCCGCAGGCCACGCTCGAAGAGGGGCTGCTGGCTTTCACCGACACCAGTTTCGGCATGGAGCGGATGATCGCTGTTTTGACCGAGGCGCCGCCGGAGAGCGAGAAGCAGGATCTGAGCTTCCTGGCACAGGACGGCGTCGCCTCGGCGACGCGTGGAACGGGCTCCGCCGGCTTCTCCGACATGCTGACCGATCTCGGCATGGCGCCGGCCACCCGCTCGGTGATGCGGCTTGCCGACAAGAGCGGCCCGAAAGGCGCGGTGATGATCTTCCCGATGGAAACGGTGCCGCGCGCCTGAGCGGATGTCGGCGACCAGGGCCATATGGCTCTGTGGCGGCTCTTGCGCGATCGGCGCGATATGAGAACATTCCCGGCCGCGTCCTGGCGCATGACGGCCGGATGAAACGGATAGGATCGATTGTGAAGAATTCTGTGTTTTCCTGGCGTGGAACGGTAACCGGCCTTGCCGGCGGCCTGTTGCTGATCGCCAACGCTTCGGCGGACGAGGCCTGCGGCCTGTGCGTCAAGCAGATCGTCACCAACTCGGAACTGGCGACGTGTTTTCTCGATCAGTACGACCAGTTCGCCAAAAGCGGCAGCGACGCGGTTATCGTCGATCTCAGCAACTGCGCCTCGCGCGGCGTCGTCGAAGCCTTGCCGTCCCCCAACAAGGGGGCGGCGGAGCCCGACGTACAGTTCATGATTTCGCGCCTGCAACTGGAATGCCTGAAACGGAAGCTGGAGACGCCGGGCATTGTGCTGGATCCCTCCGCCACCATTGAACTGGACAGCTGCGGATGAAGAAGCCAACGGGCAACACCAGGCAAACAGCAGCCGCCGCACCAGCAAAGGCGCCGGCCGGCAAAACGGCGCTGCCGGAAACCACCGAAGGTTTCCCTTGGCCAAGCGCCCACGAGATCAAGAAGGAGAGCAATCCCTTCACCGACCCCGACTGGCGCATGCTGGTCTATGCCTGGTCGGGCATGGCGGTGCGTCTCGCCATCATCTTCACCTTGATGTTTTCGATCTATCAGTTCCTGGCCAACCAGGAACAGAAGCGCGTCGAGCAGACCATGTCGCTTGTCGAACTCTGGGAAAACAAGGACTACCAGCAGGCGCAGCGCGCGCTGAAAGATCGTCTGACGGGCCTCAACGCCAAATATGATAATCTGCTCAGCGCCAACCCCTCGCCGACCGAGGAGCAGGTGTTCCGGCAACGGATCGGCATCGAGGCGATGACCGCCTCCGGCGGCGACATGCCGCTCGCCGATTTCAGCGAGAATTTCGACCGCATCGTCTATTTCCTCAACCGTCTGTCCTTCTGTGTCGACGGCGATTTGTGTTCGCGCAAGGTGACCGACGCCTATTTCCGCGACTATGCCGTCTCGTTCTGGAGCTATTTTGCCGGCTACATAGACAAGCAGCGCAAGGCGGGTTCTCCCACTTTCGCTTCGGCAATCGAGAACTATGTGCGCAACGGCCCGCCTGCACCCGCAGCCAAATAGCGGCGCGAAAAAAGGCGGCGGGATTGCGCCGCCGCCTTTGTCTCCACCGCGAATGCGCAGCGATTATTTATACAGGCTGTTGATCCACTGGACGTTGGCAGCGTTGAGGCGCACGGCGGTGTTCGCGTCGGGGCTTTCCGCCACGTTGACACCGGTGACGATGCGCTGCTTGGCCTTGTTATCGTAGGCATAGACCGAACTGCCGCTCGACCCTGGGAACGTATCGCAGTCGTACTGGAAATATTCCGGCGCGATGTTTTCGGCATGCACTTCGCAGTTTGCCTTCCACATCGTGCCCATCGGCTTGTCACCGGGATAGCCGACGAGATTGGCGGTGAAATCGCCGAGATCCTCATAGTTGGCATAGCCCAGCCAGCCGAGATTGGTGCCGACATCCTGCTTTAGCGTGACGACGCCGAGATCCCACAGCAGGACCGAACCATAATAACCCTGGTAGTTGTCGATGAAGCCTTGCAGCACATAGGCGCTTTCGAAGGCGAAGGCGCCGAACGGTGCGTCGTCGGCCGTGCTGCCGTTCAGCCCCGGCACGAACAGATAGTCGGAGAGCCAATCCTTGTCCTCATGACTGTAGAGGCAGTGCGCGGCGGTGAGCACCGTGCGCGGGCCGATCAGCGTTGCCGAACAGCTGCCGAAGCTGCCCGTCTTCGGCGATTTAGCTTCGAGATAGCCGATTGCCGAGAACGGATAGGTCTTGGTGTTCTTGACCTGCTCGCGATCGTCGGTGCCGAAGACCTGACGGCCGGCTTCGCCTTCGCCGAGGTCCGGATCCTCGGTCTTGCGCTCGGCCCCGTCTTTTCCGGTGGCCGGAGCGTTCAGTTCCTTGATGATAAGCTCCCGCAGCGCTTCGCTCGGCTCGATCTTGATCTCCTTGCCATCGGCGGACCGTCCGACGATGCCGTAGGATTTGACAGCCGTTGCCTCGTCGGCAAGCGGCGCGGCGCGGCTGTCTTCGTCGGTCAGCTTCGGTGGCGCGATCGGCTTTGCCCGCCCGGGCTTGTAGTCGCCTGAAGTCACGTCGCGCGCGCTTTCGCCATTGCCGGCGCTGGCGGAGCCAGGATCGGCGGCGAAAGCCGGAACCGTCCACATTGCGGTGTAAAGCAATGTGGACGCAATGAGTGCGTTTGTCAGTTTTGTCATGGTGAGACTCTCCCAAAAGTCAGCAAGGACTGGATCAAAATACAGAAATATTGTCGAGATCGTGGTGGCGTCGAAAAAGGAGTTTGGTTACCGCACTTGAAATATGACCATCGCCTATGCGGTCGGTCAAAAGCCCCCGCTAAAGACACCCGCGCGGATATATTGCCTAAATTAATACAACATTGGAATGACAATTAGCTTCCACATAGCCCGTGGGGGGCTATAGGGTTTTGAACGGGGTCTGCACAGGAACGCGATACGCGAAGCAGTGCCTGACTTGGTGTCCCTGCCGTGCCGCTACAACGAAAGCTGCGCGGCCTGACCACCAGTCTGAGGCTTGCTTTGTTGATCATGCGCCGGGGCTGGTCCGCTCGGGTACATATCAGGAGGGCTTCAGATGAACATCATCCATCGGTTCAGGCCGATCGCCGCTGCATCGCTGCTCGGCATCGCAGCCGCCCTTGCGGCAGCCAATTCCACCCAGGCCGACGAAGCAGTCGCCCGACCGGAGGCAGCGGTCTCGCCAATGAAGCGCGTGACGGAAGCCAGGGCGAAAGCCGCGGCGGAGAACCCCGACGCGGCCGACCGCGTCTATGGCGGCAACCAGGCCGAAAAGGGAGCCTACCCGTTCCAGGTCGCGCTGCTCACCACCGACAGGCTGGACGAGAACCCGGCCTCGCAGGCCAATGCCCAATTCTGCGGCGGCAGCCTGATCGCGCCGCAATGGGTGCTGACGGCAGCACACTGCCTCAACGACAAGGGTCAGCCGGTTTCGCCGGAGAGCGTCACCGTGCTGACCGGTGCAACCGATCTCAGCGAGGGCAAGCGCCACAAGGTGGTGGAGGTCATCGTCAACGAAGCCTACAGCGAGCAAACGCTCGACAACGATCTAGCCCTGCTCCGGCTTGCCGAACCGGCCGACGCGCCGACCATCAAGGTCGCCCATGAGGCAACCCCCGACACCGGCAAGACGACCGTCACCGGCTGGGGCAAGATGCAGGACGGCACCTTTCCGACCACGCTGATGGTTGTCGATCTCGACCTGCAGCCGAACCAGGCCTGCAACAGCGGCATCAAGGCCATCTATGCGCGTGATCTGAAGGCAGCGCTCGGTGATCTGTCCCGCCGTATGCGCTATTCGGAAAAAGGCATCGACGCGGCCGCCAATGCGATCACCGCCGACATGACCGACCCGCTGACCGGCAACATGATCTGCGCCGGCACCACCAGCGGCGTGCGCGATGCCTGCAACGGCGACAGCGGCGGCCCGCTGTTCATGACCGGTGCCGAAGGCCCGGTCCAGGTCGGCGTCGTCAGCTGGGGCGAAGGCCCGGCTGACGGCAGTGCGGCGTGCGGCCACAAGGAGGCCTACGGCATCTACACGCGGCTGGCCAACTACACCGGCTGGATCGAGGCGAAGATGAAGACCTCGGCTCCGGCGCCGGCAAAGCCCAAGGCGGGACTGGGCACCGCCCAGAAACCGAAAACGCCCTGAAGCAGCGCTGTTCGCTTTCAAGCAAAACGGCGGGAGAGGTTCCCGCCGTTTTGCTTGCCGGCTTATCGAGAGGACTTATTTTCGCGGCGGGCCTTTGCGCTCGGCGGAAGCCGCCCACAGATTAATGTCGGATTCGCGCGCATAGGTGTCGATCTCGGCGAGTTCGGCATCGCTGAAATCGAGCACCTTGAGCGCGCCGACGCAGTCCTCGACCTGCTCCGGCCGGCTGGCGCCGATCAGCGCCGATGTCACCCTGCCCTTGCGCAGCACCCAGGCCAGCGCCATCTGCGCCAGCGTCTGCCCGCGCTTGCCGGCGATGGCGTCGAGCGCCTTGATGTTGGCGATGGTCTTGTCGTTGATGAAGGCTGTCTTCAGCGACTTGCCCTGGGAGGCACGGCTGCCATCGGGAATGCCGCCGAGATACTTGTTGGTCAGCATGCCTTGCGCCAGCGGCGAGAACACGATGGAGCCGACGCCGAGCCCTTCGAGCGTGTCGAGCAAGCCATCTTCCTCCACCCAGCGGTTCAGCATCGAATAGCTCGGCTGGTGGATGACGCAAGGCGTGCCAAGCTGCTTCAAGATATCGGCGGCCTCGCGTGTGCGCTGCGAATTGTAGGACGAGATGCCGGCATAGAGCGCCTTGCCCGAGCGCACGGCATGGTCGAGCGCGCCCATGGTCTCTTCCAGCGGCGTGTCGGGGTCGAAACGATGCGAATAGAAGATATCGACATAGTCGAGCCCCATGCGCTTCAGGCTCTGGTCGAGGCTGGCCAGAATGTATTTGCGCCCGCCCCATTCGCCGTAGGGTCCGGCCCACATCTCGTAGCCGGCCTTGGTCGAGATGATCAGCTCGTCGCGGTAGGCGGCGAAGTCGGTGCGCAGGATTTCACCGAAAGCGGTCTCGGCCGAGCCGGGTGGCGGACCGTAATTGTTGGCAAGGTCGAAATGCGTGATGCCGAGGTCGAAGGCCTTGCGCGCGATCGCCTGCTTGGTCCTGTGCGGCGTGTCGTTGCCGAAATTATGCCACAGGCCGAGCGAGATTGCCGGCAGCTTCAGGCCGGAGCGGCCACAGCGGTTGTAGATCATTTTTTCATAGCGGTTTTCGGCAGGCGTGTAGGGCATCGGAAAATCCTCAAATGGAAGCGAGCCGGTCGGCTGCATCGCGACAACGCGGCGAGTTGGCTCTGCCCCTCACCTTTACCCTCTCTCCGTCGGAACGGGGAGAGGGTTGAGGTGTGCTGCCCTATTTCTTCTTCGCCAAAAGCGCCTTGGCTTCCTTGACGCCAAGTGCGGCCGGCCGTTCGCAAGTGGTCTGCATGGCGACGAACTTGCCGGTTTCGCCGGAGCGCAACAGCCCGGTCATCACGTCGACGGCGTGCAGCGCCAGCTCCATCGAACAGCGATGCGGTCGGCCTTCCGCGATCGCCACTGCCATGTCGGCGAGGCCCGATGTGCGGTAGTTGGCCATCATGCCTTGCGAATGCATCTCGTTGGGCACGCCGAACGGATGCGGCCAGTTCGGCAGCTTCTTGACCGGCTTGGCCGCGTCGGTGAAGCGAACGTCACCACCGAAGAAGTTCGGGTCCGGCACGAACACCGTACCCGCCTCGCCATAGAGTTCCATCGGCGCGTGGCCGTGGGCCCAGACGTCCCAGCTGGTGTTGAGCGTTATAACGGCACCGTTCTCGAACTCCAGCAGTCCATGGATGGTCGTCGGCGTGTTGACCGGTATCTTTTCACCCGAGCGCGGCTTTGAACTGATCGTCCGCTCCTTGGCCGGCGTCGTCGCGAAGGCCGCGACCTGTTTCACCGGTCCGATCAGCTGGATCAGATTGGTGATGTAGTAAGGCCCGATATCGAGCACGGGACCGGCGCCCGGCTGGAAGAAGAAATCCGGATTGGGATGCCAATGCTCCATGCCGTGGCCCATGACATGGCAGGTACCGCTCGTGACCTTGCCAAGCTTGCCGGTGTCGATCAGGTTGCGCACCAGTTGGTGCGCGCCGCCGAGGAAAGTGTCTGGCGCCGAGCCGATCCGCAGGCCCTTTTTCTCCGCCCGCTTCTTAAGGTCGAGCCCTTCCTTGACCGACAGCACGAACGGCTTTTCCGAATAGACGTGCTTGCCGGCGTCGAGGATCTGCTTCGATACTTCGTAGTGCACCGCCGGGATGGTCAGGTTGACGATGATGTCGATGTCGTCGGCCTTGAGCAGGTCTTCGACGGTCTCGGCGCGCAGCTTGAACTCCTTCGCCCGCGCCTTGGCCGCCTCCATGTTGATGTCGGCGCACGCACGCATTTCGATGCCGCGAAACAGCGGCGCCAGCGAAAAATACGCTTTCGAGATGTTGCCGCAGCCGATCACGCCGATGCCAAGTTTCTTTGCCATGCTGATTGCTCCTAATAGGTTTTGGCGGCTGCGATGGAGCGGCGGGCGAAACGCTCGATGTCGTTGGGGTTGTCCTGTTCCATGACGTAGTATTGGGCAGCACTCTTGGCACGCAACACCTTGATCAGGCCGGCCCAGTCGATGGTGCCATGGCCGACATCCGACCAGCCATCCTCATCCAGCCCCTCGCCGGGCTTGGCCATGTCCTTGACGTGGACGGCGCTGATGCGCTTGCCGTGCTTTTCGATCCACGACAACGGATCATCGCCGCCGCGCACCACCCAGGCAACGTCCATCTCCCAGCTGACATCGGGCGCGGATGACAGGATGTGATCCTGCGGCACCGATCCGTCGGCAAGTTTCTTGAACTCGAAATCATGATTGTGCCAGGCAAAGCCGTAGCCGGCCTTTTTCGCGACGTCGCCGACCCTGGCCAGGCGTTCGCCGAAGCCGCGCCAGCCGGCCACGTCGGATGGCCGCTGATCGGGCATCAGGAAGGGACAGATGAGCAGCGTGATACCGAGTGCGTCGGCGGTTCTGCGCACGCCGTCAAAATCGTTCTCGAGCGCATCGATCGAGAAATGCCCAGTCGGCATGGCAAGCCCGTTCTTGTCGAGCTCCGCACGGAATGCCTTGGGATCATCATAGACGCCGCCAAAACCTTCGACCTGGGCGTAGCCGAGCTTGCCGAGCATGGCGAGCACACCGTCCCAGGGTTGGAAATTGCGGGCGCTGTAAAGTTGGAATGACCAATTCATCGTCTCTGTCCGTTCGCTTGGGGATTGGAAGGTTGGTTCTCGGAAGCTAGATGCGTGTGCCGGTTGCGGTGTCGAAAAGCGAAGCGCGCATCGGATCGAAGCCAAGCGTCACCGCCTCGTCATTCGTGGGCGTGCGTTCCGAGGTCACTCGGACGCTGAAATTCTGCTGGGCAAGCTTCAGCCAGACCAGCGTGTCGGAGCCCATGGGTTCGACCACCTCGACATTGGCGGCTATCGAGAACGGCCAGCCGGTGCCGCTATTCAGGCTAACATGCTCGGGCCTGATACCGAATGTGACGGGGCCGGGAGCCGGAGGCCTGGCAAAATCGTAAGTGCCGAGCGGGATCTTGATATCCTCGGCCGCGAACCGCCAGCCGCCGTCGGCGTCTTCCAGGCGGCCATCGACGAAGTTCATTGCGGGCGAGCCGAGGAAGCCGGCGACGAAGCGGTTGACCGGGCGGTTGTAGATGGTCTGCGGCGCATCGAGCTGCTGGATGACGCCACCCTTCATCACCGCGATGCGGTCGGCCAGCGTCATCGCCTCGATCTGGTCGTGGGTGACGTAGATCATGGTGTTCTGCAGCTTGCGATGCAGCAGCTTGATCTCGACGCGCAGTTCGGCGCGCAGCTTGGCATCGAGATTGGACAGCGGCTCGTCGAACAGGAACACGTCGACATCGCGCACCAGCGCCCGTCCGATGGCGACGCGCTGGCGCTGGCCGCCGGAAAGTGCGGCCGGCTTACGCTGCAGCAGCGGTTCGATCTGCAGGATTTCAGCCGCCCGCGCGATCCGCTTGGCGATCTCTTCTCTTGGCGTGCCGGCGACACGCAGCCCGAAGGACAGGTTCTTCTCCACCGTCATTTGCGGATAGAGCGCATAGGACTGGAACACCATGCCGATGCCGCGGTCCTTGGGCTCTTCCCAGGTGACGTTCTTGCCCTTGATGAAGATGCGGCCTTCGGAGACATCGAGCAGGCCGGCAATGCAGTTGAGCAAGGTCGACTTGCCGCAGCCGGACGGCCCGAGCAGCACGATGAACTCGCCATCGGCGACATCGAGATTGAGCGTCTCCAGGACGGTCACCGCACCGAAATTCAGTGACAGGTCCTGGATCGAAACGCTGGTATCATTGGCTGCCGTCATCGCCGTCACCCCTTCACCGCGCCGGCGGCGATGCCGCGTACGAAAAGCTTGCCGGAAATGAAGTAGACGATGAGCGGCACAAGCCCGGTCAGGATGGTTGCGGCCATGTTGACGTTGTACTCCTTCACGCCTTGCACCGAATTGACGATGTTGTTGAGCTGCACCGTCATCGGATAGGTGTCGGGGCGGGTGTAGACGACGCCGAACAGGAAGTCGTTCCAGATGCCGGTCACCTGCAGGATGATGGCGACGACGAAGATCGGCAGCGACATCGGCAGCATGATGCGCAGGAAGATGCCCCAGAAGCCGGCGCCGTCGACGCGTGCCGCCCGAAACAGCTCTTCCGGCATCGAGGCGAAATAATTGCGGAACAGCAGCGTCAGGATCGGCATGCCGAAAATGGAATGGACGATCACCAGCCCGCTGAGGCTGCCATAGAGGCCGATCTCGCGCAGGATGATGACGATCGGATAGATCATCACCTGGTAGGGAATGAAGGCGCCGACGATCAGGATGATGAAGAACGTATCGGCGCCCTTGAAGCGCCAATTGGCCAGTGCATAACCATTCACCGAGGCGATGGCGATCGACAGCAGCACCGACGGCACGGTGATCCGCACCGAATTCCAGAAGCCGCGCGAGAGCCCGTCGCAGTTAAGGCCGGTGCAGGCCGTCGACCACGCCTTGACCCACGGCTCGAAGGTGATCTCGAGCGGCGGTGAGAAGATGTTGCCGAGCCGGATCTCCGGCATGCCCTTGAGCGAGGTGACGATCATGACATAGAGCGGCAAGAGGTAGTAGACCGCCATGACGAACAATGTGCCGTAGAGGAAGACGTTGCGGCGCGAAATCATGCGGCGCGGCTTTGGACCGTAGGGCCCTGCGATGTCCTGGCGCGCGCCGGCGGCAACGCTTGCTTGAGCGGTGATGTCTGCCATGCTCATTTGCGTCGCCCGAACTCGAGATAGGCCCAAGGCACGATGACGATCACCACCGAGAGCAGCATCATGGTCGAGGCGGCAAAACCCTGGCCGAGGTTCTGGGCGAAGAACATATAGTCGTAGACGTATTTGGCCGGCACTTCGGAGGCGATGCCAGGGCCGCCGCTGGTCTGGGCCACGACGAGGTCATAGACCTTGACGATGCCGGAAGCGATGATGACGAGCGTGGTGATGAAGACCGGCCGCATCATCGGGATGACGATGAACAGATAGGTCTTCCACATCGGGATCCCATCCACCCGCGCCGCCTTCCAGATATCTTCGTCGATGCCGCGCAGACCGGCCAGCATCAGGCACATGATGAGCCCGGTGCCTTGCCACAGCGCAGCGATCGATACGCCGTAGATGACGATGCTGGAATTATAGAGCGGGTCGAAGCTGAAGCTCGTCCAGCCTAAGTCCCGCACGACATGCTGGATGCCGAAATCAGGGTTGAGCAACCACTGCCAGACCAGGCCGGTGACGATGAAGGAGAGCGCGAAAGGATAGAGGAAGATGGTGCGGAACGTGTCCTCGAAGCGGATCTTCTGATCGAGCAGCGCGGCAAGCAGAAAACCGATGACCAGCGAGAACACCAGCGAGATCGCGCCGTAGATCAACAGGTTCTCGATCGAGATCAGCCAGCGCGGCGCCGCCCACAGCCGGTAATACTGGTCTAGTCCGACGAAATTCAGGCGCGGCAGGAGCTTCGAATTGGTGAAGGAATAAAGCACCGTCCAAACGGTGCCGCCGACGAAAACCACCATGGCGGTGAGGATCATCGGGATCGAGGCGACCTTCGCATTGAGGTTGCGGAACAGAAGGTTGGGGCGTGCGCTCTTGCTCATCTCGTCAGCCGGCTGGGTAAGGGCGGTGCATTCCCGGCCCCGCATTCGCAAGGCCGGGAGCGAGGTGGGTTGCCTCCAGCGTCAGTCCGCCGAAGCGATGAGGTCGGCGAAGCGCTTCTGCGCGTCTTCGACGGTCAGTTCCGGCTTGGCGAAGAATTCAGCGAAAAGGTCTTCCTTCTGCTTCTGGGTGTCCTGCGAAAGCAGTTGGTCCGTCCACGGCATGACGGCGCCCTTGGCAAGGATGGCGAGGCCCTTCTTCATGCAATCGTTGGCCGCATTGAGATCGACGTCGCCGCGCACCGGCAGGGATCCCTTCTTCAGATTGAAGGCAACCTGCGTCTTGGGATCGAGCAGCGTCTCGGCCAGCACCTCCTGCGCCTTGCTCTTGTCGGCATCCTTGAGCAGCGGGAAGTAGAAGGCATCGCCGCCCGTGGCTATGACCTCGTTCAGCCCAAGGCCTGGCAGGCAGGTGTAATCCTTGCCCGCGGTCTTGCCGGCAACCTGAAACTCGCCCTGTGCCCAGTCCCCCATGATCTGGCCAGCGGCCTTGCCGGTGATGACCAGGTTGGTCGCCTGGTTCCAGTCCTGCACATTGGTGTTCTTCGCCATCTTGCGGGCATCGTCCGCGGCCTTGAAGACCTTGGCGACTTCGGGCCCGGCGGCGAACTTGGCATCCTTGTCCTTGTAGACCTTGAGGAATGTGTCCGTGCCGCCCACAGCCGCAAGCAGGACGTCGAAGGCACCGGAGGATTGCCAGGCCTGTCCGCCGACGGCGAGCGGGATGATGCCGGCCTTTTCCAGCGCCGGCGCTGCCGCCACGAATTCATTCCAGTCCTTCGGCAACGGCACGCCAGCCTTCTCGAAGGCCTCGTTGGACAGCCACAACCACTGCCAGGAATGGATGTTGACGGGCACGCAATAGATCTTGCCGTCGATGGTGCAGCCGTCGAGCAGGCTCTTCGGCCGGACGACATCAGTCCACCTGCCCCTGGTGGCGACATCGGTGAGGTCGCGCATCAGGCCGGCCTGCACCAACTCTTCCGCCTGCCGGCCATGGTTGAATTGCGTGGCGCCCATCGGATCGCCACCGGTGATGCGGCTGATCATGATTGGCCGCGCCGTGCCGCCGGAGCCGGCAATGGCGCCGTCCACCCAGTGATTGCCGGTCGCATCGAATGCCTTGGCAAGTTCCGCAACCGCCGCCGCCTCACCGCCCGACGTCCACCAATGGGTGACTTCCAGGTCCGTCGCGGCCGCCTGGCCGGCAAACTGCAACGCGGCCGTCGCTGCCAGCGCAGCGGTCAAAAGTTTGTATCGCATTTCGGCTCCTCCCAGAATCTGAAACGTTACAGATTTTCGATACGGCAATTGCGCGGGCTGTGCAACCCATCAACGAAGCACCCTCGATATTTTTTCGGGCCGCGAACTAATTCGCATGGATAATCGCGCTTCTCATGCACTGCAGCATGGCTTGCTGCGGCGCAAACACCCAAATGCCGCCTGATAGGGGGCAATAGGCGGCGGCAGAGGCGATTTCTCCTGGAATCCCAAGCGTTTCGCAAAGGAACCATCCACCTCTCATGGACGAGGGACATGTAACTCGATATGGCAATCTGTAACGTTTCAGTATATTGAGACTTTACCGGGGCTGGAACGCATATCGTATCGCCATGACGGCGATTGCCGACATGGCTCGCGGCTGCTATGCGCCTGACGGGCGGAACGAATGGACAGACAGCGTACGGACAAGAACGGGGAGACCTCGGCACAGGGACGGCCGACGTTGAAGACGCTTGCCTTCATGACCGGGCTCGGCGTCACCACCGTGTCACGCGCCTTGAAGGATGCCCCGGAAATCGGCGCCGAAACCAGGCGCCGCGTCCAGCTCGTCGCCAAGCAGATCGGCTACCGGCCGAACCGCGCCGGCGTGCGTCTGCGCACCGGCAGGACCAATGTCATCAGCCTCGTGCTCAACACCGACCGCGAGATCATGAGCTTCGTCTCGGACATCATCTACGGCGTTTCGGAAGTGCTTGCCGAAACGCCCTATCACCTGATCGTCACGCCCTATTCCCGCTCGCAGGATCCGATGGAGCCGATCCGCTATCTCGTCGAGACCGGCTCGGCCGACGGAGTCATCATTTCGCGCACCCAACCGAACGATCCGCGCGCCCGCTACATGCTCGAGCACGGCATGCCCTTTGCCACGCATGGCCGCACCGACATGGGCCTCGTCCATCCCTACCATGACTTCGACAACCATGTTTTCGCGATGGAAGCCGTGCGCCGCCTGGCGAGTATGGGCAGGCACAAGCTGGCGCTTCTGTCGCCGCCGCCCGGGCTGACCTATTATGGCCACACGCTGAACGGCTTTGCCGATGCACTGAGCGAGGTCGGAGCCAGCGAAATTCCGTTCAACACCGTTTCCATCGATCACACGATCGAGCAGATCAGGACCAGGACCGCGCAGGTGATGCGTCGCGAGAACAGGCCGGACGGCTTCGTCAGCAGCGCTGCCGCCGCGACACTGGCGATCGTCGCCGGCATCGAGGATGCCGGCCTCAAGCTTGGCCGCGACGTCGATGTCGTGTCCAAGCAGTCGTCGGACCTGTTGCACCTGTTCCGGCCGGAATTGCTCGTCGTCAACGAGAACTTCCGCCTGGCCGGCTCCGATCTCGCCCGCTCCGTGCTCGGCTGGATCGGCGGCGCCGCACCCGGCTCGTTGCAGCGCCTGGTCGCCACCAGCGAGGTTCAGGCGTTCAGCCCGCCGGTTTTCGTTTAGGCCCTTGGGCTAGCCAGCCGCACCGCTCCCCCACGGCCCGTGGAAAGCGCCCTTGTCGTCGATGCGCTCGAAGCCGTGCGCGCCGAAGAAGTCGCGCTGCGCCTGGATCAGGTTCGAGGTGCCGCGGCCCTGGCGGTAGCTGTCGAAATAGGCAAGTGCGGAAGACAGCGCCGGAACCGGCGAACCGGCCTCCGAAGCCCTCGCCACGATGCGGCGCAGCGACGGATGCGCTTCCTGCATCAGCGAGATGAAGGCCGGAGCCATCAGAAGGTTGGTCGAGGCGCCGCCCTTGCTGAAGGCTTCCGCCATGGTGTCGAGCATCTGCGAGCGGATGATGCAGCCGGCGCGCCAGATCCTGGCGATGGTCGGCATCGGCAGGTTCCAGTTGAATTCCTTGGAGGCGCCGCTCATCACCGCGAATCCTTGGGCGTAGGCGGCGATCTTGCCGGCGAACAGCGCCAGTTCCAGTTCTTTCAGCAGGGCATCCTTGTCACCTGAAATCTTCGTGACGCCGGCGTTGCCATAGGCCTTTTCCGCCGCCAGCCGCTCGTCCTTGATCGATGATAGAACGCGTGCCGCCACCGCCGCCTCGATCGCCGTCGCCGGAATGCCGAGTTGCTGCGCCTCGATGACCGACCATTTGCCGGTGCCCTTCTGGCCGGCGCGGTCGAGGATGATGTCGACCACCGGCTTGCCGGTCTTCGGATCGTCTGACGCCAGCACCTTGGCGGTGATCTCGATCAGGTAGGAATTGAGCCGGCCCTTGTTCCAGTTGGAAAACACCGTGCCGATGTCCTTCGGCCCCATGCCTAAGCCGTCGCGCAAGATGCCGTAAATTTCGGCGATCATCTGCATGTCGGCATATTCGATGCCGTTGTGGATGGTCTTGACGAAATGCCCGGCGCCGTCGGTGCCGAGCCATGCCGCGCAGGGTTCGTCCTTGAACTTGGCGGAGATCGCCGTCAGCACCTTCTCGACGCGCTTCCACGAGTCCTCCGTACCGCCGACCATGATCGACGGCCCGTGGCGCGCGCCCTCCTCGCCGCCGGACACGCCCATGCCGATGAAGGTGAGGTCCGAGCCGGAAAGCTCGGAGAAGCGCCGCATCGTGTCGCGGAAATTGGCATTGCCGGCGTCGATGACGATGTCGTTGGCCGACAGAACGCCGCGCAGAGCCGCGATCTGTTCGTCGACCGGCTTGCCGGCCAGCACCATGATGATGATCGGGCGCGGCGGCCGGATCGCGGCGGCAAGCTCTTCCAGGCTGTAGCAGGGCACGACCATGTCCCTGAGCGCGCCGGCATTCTCGATGAAAGCGTCGGTGCGCGCCCTGGTGCGGTTGAAGACAGCGATGCGGTGCCCGTGCTCGGCGATGTTGAGCGCCAGGTTGGAGCCCATCGTGCCAAGGCCGATCAGGCCGATTTCGGCATTTTCCATCGTTTCTTCCCTGCTTTCGGATCTTGTTGGTTCGAGCCCGCGATTTGCGGGGATGCCCATTCATCACGGGATGCCATTCTTCACGGGATGATTGACGGGCCTTTCGGGCCGCGTCAACCGCCTCGCCGAATTGTGTTGCGCGGATCGAACGTGAAGACCAGAGCCGAGAAGATTGGCAATTGGCGCAGCCGCCGGGAAATTCAGGTGCCGGCGTCGAGGGAAAAGCGGGTTCAGAAATTGTAGTTGGCATAACCATGGTAGACCAAATCCACCATTGCGTCCCCTCCGGCAAAGAGCAGATTCACATTCCAAGGCGGGTTCCAAGGCGGGAAGGGAACCACGAACTCGGTTTCCTGGCCATGGCAAACTCCCACGACGCGCCAGTCGTCGCGGATGAAGCCGAACAGAGGTCCTCCCGACCACCCGTGGCCGGCGAAGTTTGTCGTTTCAAGCTCGCGCGCATGCTTGTCTCCGTCGACATCTCTGATGAAGGCAGCCAGCTCGACAGCCGGGTATCCGGCGGCGAAATCAGGATAGCCAGCGCTCATGTAAAGATGGTCGAAATACTCATCGTGGTCGTCGAAGGCCTGCGTACCCAGCCAGCCGCAGACGTTGCCAATCGGATCAATCGTCCTGCAGATTGCATAGTCGCTGGCATCCGCTTTGAACGCCATATCCCAGAAGCCGTCATGCCTGACGCCATACCAGTCGCTGACCCATGTGGAGCCGAAGCGAGGGGAGTGACCCGGGTACATAGCCGGCGTGAATTCGATTTGACAGTTGCCGCTGTAGTCCCACGGCATGACATGGCTGGCTGTCATCAACAGGTTCGGCCCAACCATGAAGGCGGTGCCTCCTGGAAGCTCCTTGCCTTCGGAGAAGGTGCGGATGTGGCCTATCGCCGACCAGGGAAACGCCACCAGATCCATGCCGATAGCCGTAAGCCCCGACCGCTTGACGGCAATATCGCCGTCCGGTCCAGCAAAGAACGGTCGCAACCGTGGGACCGTTCGCACGGCGAGATGGCGAGGAACATAGGCCTTGAGCAGATCCTCGTTTCGCCTGCCCGTGCGCGTCGGCTTGCCCTCAGGCCGCGCGACGGCCTTCGCAACAGGCAGGTTGAGCCTCGATTCCAATCGCGGCACATAGCCCTTCGGCGCAGAGACCCGCTCAGCCACCTTGCGGGCGTCCGGAAATCGGCCCAGGCTGAGATGATTGATGATGTCGACAGGCATCGGCTCCGTCGGATCACGATCAAGTTTTTCGATGAAAGCGCCAAGGTCGTTGTGCGCAGCCAGCGCCTTGAGGTTTGGTGGTCGCCTGTTGCGCCCGGCATTCTCGTTCCCCGCAGTGGAGAGGCGTTGATCCTTCTTCATGCGATTTGTCCTAGCTTGCCCTTGCCAATGCGCCTCGATAGGGCGAGACGACCGCGATTGGCATCGAAACCGAAGTGATGGCCGCCAAGGTCGAACGAAAGCGACCATTTTGACAGTCGTCATTTGCCGACTGGGTCGCTCCTTTTTGCGGGTGCTATTTCGTGAGGACAATAAGGCCGACGCTACGGCCTGATATCGACGGGCGCCTCGATCTTCACCATCTCGAAGTCCGAGACCAGGATGTCGATGCGCACCGTCCACCGGCCCGGCACCGGGATGACGAGGTTGTCGACGCGCCAGCTGCCGTCACCGGGCTTGCTCGCAGCGCGCTTCAGCGGCTCGATGCCGGAATCGGGTTTTGACAGCACAAGCGTCACCTCCTTGGCGTCGAGCGGGCCGAAATCGCCGCTCATGATGACCATCGAGGCAACGACCGGGCCGGCATGGCCGGGAGTGATGCTGAGATCGGCCATCGCTTGCAGCGCGTGGATATGAACCGACACCGGTTGCGCTGCCGCAATCGCCAGGGCTCGGGGCGGCGGTGTGAAGCGCCAGCCCGCGGCAACGCCGAAAATCGCCAACACGATCAACATCTCGACGCCGATCGAGCGGACCAGCCTGCGTTGAACTTCCGTCGATCCCGCCTCGGCCGATGCGGTGAGTTTCCAGCGATTGACGGCAGCAAGCGTGAACAGAAAGACCAGCAGCCCCAGCTTGATAAGCAGCAGCCTTCCATAGGCGGTCTCGACCAAAGCCGCGGGTGTCTGCACCTGGATGACGGCAAGCACGATGCCGGCAGCGGCAAGCACGGCCACCACGGGCAGGATCGCCCAAGAAAACCGCCGCAGGAATGGCGTGGCCCCCGCCGATTGCCCCTTCAGCGCCAGCCCGAGTGGGATCAATGCGCCGGCCCACAACGCGATGCAGACGGCATGCAGGAACACCATCGGCCGCGTCAGCCATTGCGGCTCGGCGGCACTGGCATGGCCGCTGGCGGCAAGGGCAACCCCCACCCCGGCCAGGCCGACCAGCGCCAATGGTTTGGCGGTGGCGCGGGGACCGGCCAGCGACAGCAGGCCAAGGCCCAGCGCGATCAGCGCGACCAGCACTGTCCAGCCGAAACTGGTGTCGAGCCCGGTCCGCCAGACGACCGATTGTGCCAGATGGGAGAGCGGCGCCCCCAATGCGTCCAGACCTTGCAAGCCGAGCGACAGGCACGACGCGACCAGCCCGCTCAGGATTGCAGCTGCAACGAAGCGCTGCCCGGCACGGCCACTTCCTGCCAACCAGGCAAGCGCGAAGGCGCCGCCAACGCCGAGGAAAAGGCCGACGTAGAGAAAGATTTTGCCCGTCCAGATAGCCGACCGCAACGGCCAGTCGACGGCTTCGGATACGGCGGGCGGCTCGCTGGGCGCGCCGATGGAAAACAGCAGCGATCCGCCGACGGGATGACCGTCTGCGGAGATGACTCGCCAGCTCAAGACATGCGTGCCGGACTTGAGTGGCTGCGGATTGTCGATCTCGACGGTCTGGTCGCTGAGCCGGAATGACGTTAGCGGAACCGGCTTGCCGTCGGGCTTCACCAGCGTCAGCACCAGAGGCGAGACCGGCTCGCTGAAGGTCAGCGAGAACTGCGCCGGCCCCTGTGCCAGCACCGCGCCGTCGGCCGGGTCGGTCTTGATCAGCGCGGCATGGGCAAAGGCCTGATCCGACACGGCAAGGCTGGCAAGAAACACGATCACGGCCAACAGGCCGGCGGCAAGCCGGCCGGCGCGTTGGCCGGTCATGGAAGCCGTTTGCAGGAAGGAGGTCGTGCCCATGTCACCGCCACGAAAAGGAGCGGCGCGCTCGAAAGGGCGCGCCGCCTGGGAGATCATTTCTTCGGCAGCAGCTTGATGCCGGGTGCCGGGCTTTCCAGCGCGTCTTCATCCTGTCCTGCCGCTGGGATCTCGATCCAGCGATCGGCGGCGCCGTCGCATTCCTGCACCACCGGGAAGTATAGTTTTTGGCCCGCCGGGAGATCCGCCGTCAACGTCGCGCGGAAGACGAACTCGTCGTAGAATTCATCGGGCAGGCTGCCGCCGCTCCAGTCGACCTCCTTGACCCCGTCGGCAACCGCCTGACCGTAGAGCTGGTAGGATTTGTCGTACTTGCCCTTCTTGGTCTGCAGCGTCCAGCCAGGCTTCGGCATCGGCTTCACCGCGATCACCCCTTCCGGAATCTGCACGCGCACGGCGGTCGTCGCCTTGCCTTCGCAGCCATGCGGCACCCGCAAAACGGCCTTGTAGGTCGAGCCGACCGCCGCCTCCTGGGTTTCGAACGTGATATGCGCGAAGGCGGCGCTGGTTCCGAGCGCGAGAAGTGCGCCGGCCGACAAAACATATTTGTTCATGATGGTCCCTCGGATTTTCAAAATTTGTCGAACTGGCGCGGTTAATTGGCGTGATCGTCCATGGCGCCACCGCCCATGCCTTCGACAGCGAAATCGACGCTGACGGCGCCGGCCTTTTCGAAGGTCAGGGTGGCGGAGAACTTTTCGCCCTGTTTGGGTTGCCGCTTCAGGCCGATGAACATCAAATGATAGCCGCCAGGCGCAAGGGCGACCTTGCCGCCGGCCGGAATTTCCAGGCCGCCGGCAACCGGCCGCATGGTCATGACGCCGTCTTTGACGCCCATCTCATGCAGCTCGGTCTTTTCAGAAACATCGGAGGAAATCGACACCAGCCGGTCCGGTGCACTGCCGTTGTTGGTGACGGTGAAATAACCCCCGGCCACTTTGGCGCCGGCCGGTGTGGCGCGCGACCAAGGGTGGCCGACCTCAAGATCGCCAACCTTGAACTCATGCGCGAGGACGGACTGGGCGCCTGTGAACAGCAGCGCAAGAGCCAGCACGGCAATGCCGACACGCTCTTCGATGCCGCGTAGAATGCCGCCGGGCACAAGACGCGCGGCGTCAGGGAAAAAATAGGACATGGTTGCTCCATGAAGTGATGGTCGCGCCGTTGCCGGTCGCGAGCAGTTTGATCTTTGGATTGGTACGCCCACGAAAAGTTCCGCCGGGCAAACAGGCTCAGGCCGTCAGCGGCGGCGCGCGCGGGTTCGACGGCGAGCGCTCACGCGCAAAGTCGAGATGGATGGCCGCCGGAAAAACAAAGGCGACCGTTTTGAAGGAAAGGCTGCCCAGCGCCAGGCCAGCACCGGGCGGCGGCGCAAAGACCGCCGAAACCATGCTGCAGCCGAGCACGCAGCATGCCGGAAGATGGGACGGCTGCTGGTTGCCGCCGGGAATCTGGGCTGCGCCCTCATGGGTGCAGATGACGTTGCCAAAGGCGTCGAGCTGCGATGCATTGGGACCGGTGCCGAAGGCGAATGCTCCGAGCGTGGACTGGAGCAACAGCAGATAGGCCGCGACCAGCGCGACCGGCATGCTCCACCGTCTCCTCGATACGCTCAAAGCCCTGCCTCTTCGCAGCAATGCGACATTCCTAGCACGGGGCTGGCGGGTGGAAAATCGCCAAATCGCCGCGGCGCCAACGCGGCATATCAATGCATGTCGCCCAAAAGTGTGCGGCGATTTTGGGACAACGACATGCATGAAACAAGACTCTGAGCCTCAGCGCGGCTCAGGATTTTTGTAGCGACCGGCTCTCCGGGATCGAGGTCAGCAATGTCTGGCGCGCCGACTTCAGATGCTTGCGGCAGGCGGCGTCGACCTTGCCGAGGTCGCGCGATTTCAGCGCCTCGATATAGACCAGATGCTCGCCGATCGCGACTTCGTTGCGTTCGCGTTCCTGCGCCTTGTTCCACTGGTAGTGGTAGTGGAAGATCATGGCGATGACATCGTAGAAATCGACGATGAAGCGGTTGCGCGACGCCCGGTGGATGAGCCGGTGGAAGCGCTCGTCGAGTTCGGAGAACTCGGTGAAGCGGGTGGCGATGTCGTTTGCCAACTGGCGATGCTCATCCTCAAGGCGATCTAGATCGGCCCACACCGCGCTGTCCTGCGGTAAAGCGGCGAAGGCGGCCGCCGAGCGCAGTTCGAACATTTCGCGGATTTCGGTCAGCTCCAGCGCGAAGGCGCGGGTAAAGCCCTTCAGCACCCAATGGCTGTTGCGGCGCTTCTCGATCAGGCCGAAGCGGGAGAAGCGGATCAGGAACTCGCGCACGCTGGTGGTGCCGACGCCGATCTCACGCGCCAGTTCGAGTTCGTTGATCTGCATGCCGGCCTCGGCGCCGCCGGCGAGCAGCCTGCGCATGAACGACCGTTCGATGATCTCGGCCAGCGTGTCGGTCTCTTCTTCGGGGAAAAAATCGTCCGGACGCGCTTCGCGCAGCACCGTCTTGGCGCGCTTGTCCCAGGCGATCAGCCCTGTCTCTTCCATGCGCGCAAGAATGGTGCGGACGGTCGTACGGCTGACGCCAAGCAAGGTGCCCAGTTCCGGCTCCGAAGGCAGGCTGCGCGTTTCGTCGAGCAGCCGCAGGCAGCGGTTGTAGGCATCCTTGTAGACGTTGTTGCTCTTCGACATCCCTGACCCGTTGCACGCCGTCGCTTGCGGCGGCCGGTTTGAAGCGCAATATGACGTTCCCATGGCCCTGAGAAGCGAAATTGCTTCCCGGAACAACCCAGACATGCGGAACTCCCCACGAAAAAACAATTGACGCAAAACTGTTTTTTCACGATAAAAGACATTATCTCTAAACAGACGCGTGTCAATCCGTCCGCGCAACCCAGGATCACCCAGGAAACCGCCCGTGAACGCCTCCAACTGCATTCTCCTGTCCCCTGCCGACAATGTCGCCGTCGCCAACGGCCGCATCGAGATCGGCACCGCGCTGCCGGGCGGTGCCGTCGCCAGTGCGCTGATCGAGCCCGGCCACAAGGTGGCGATCAAGCCGATCGCCGCCGGCGAGGCCGTGGTGAAATACGCCCAAGCGATCGGTCGAGCGACACAGGATATTGCAGCGGGCGAGCACGTTCATTCGCACAATCTGGTTTTCGAATCAGGCCGCTTGCCGGTCGTGCCGCCGAGCGAGGCCGAGCACGCGACGGAGGCCGATCGCGCCCGCACCTTCATGGGCTATCGCCGCGCCGATGGCCGCGCCGGCACGCGCAACTTCATCGGCATCGTCGCCAGCGTCAATTGCTCGGCCACCGTCTGCCATTCCATCGCCGACACCGCCAACCGCACCCTTTTGCCTAACTATCCCGGCATCGACGGTTTCGTGCCGATCGTGCACGGCCAGGGCTGCGGCATGAGCGGCACCGGCGACGGCATGATGGTGCTGCACCGTACGCTCGCCGGCTACGCCCGCCACCCGAATTTCGGCGGCGTGCTGATGGTCGGCCTCGGCTGCGAAGTCAACCAGCTCACCCTATACGGCCAGAAGGGCGTCGCTGCCGGCAAACGCCATTTCAACATCCAGGACGCCGGCGGATCGCGCAAATCGGTGGAAAAGGCGATGGGCGTGCTGGCCGAGATCGCCGAGGAAGTCGGCCAGCTGAAGCGTGAGCCGATCCCGGTCAGCGAGATCGTCGTCGGCCTGCAATGCGGCGGCTCCGACGGCATGTCGGGCATCACGGCCAATCCGGCGCTGGGCGCGGCCGTCGACATTCTGGCCGGCGTCGGCGGCATCGGCATCCTCTCCGAGACCACGGAGATCTACGGCGCCGAGCATCTGCTTGCCTACCGCGCGGCAACGCCGGAGATCGCGCAGAAGCTCGACGGCTTCGTGAAATGGTGGGAGGACCACGTCGCCAAGCATGGCGCCTCGATCGACAACAACCCCTCGCCCGGCAACAAGCGCGGCGGTCTCACCACCATCCTGGAGAAGTCGCTCGGCGCGGTCGCCAAGGGCGGTCAGACGCCCCTCAACGGCGTCTTCGGCTACGCCGAAAAAGTCACTGGCAGCGGCCTGGTGTTCATGGACACGCCCGGCTACGACCCGGTTTCGGCGACCGGCCAGGTGGCGGGCGGCGCCAACGTCATCGTCTTCACCACCGGCCGCGGCTCATGCTTCGGCTGCCGCCCGACGCCGTCGATCAAGGTCGCCACCAACTCGACCATGTACCACCAGATGGAAGAGGACATGGACGTCAATTGCGGCGTCATCGCCTCGGGCGAAAAGACCATCGCCGGTATGGGTCGCGAGATCTTCGAACTGATCGTCGAGACGGCTTCCGGCCGCAAGACCAAGAGCGAGGACTTCGGCTACGGCGACAACGAGTTCGTGCCCTGGCATCTGGGCGCAACACTTTAGATTTTACTGATATAAAGTAGACTGCGCGCCGGTCAGCGGCGGGCAACGGGGAGGTTGTGCATGGAAAGACGCCGCATCGGCCAGACAGCGCTGGAAGTCACCGAGGTCAGCTTCGGCGGCGCTGCACTTGGCGGCCTTTACCGCGCCTGTTCGCGCGAAGCGGCGATGGAGACGCTGCAGGGCGCCTGGGATGCCGGCCTGCGCTATTTCGACACCGCACCCTTCTACGGTTTCGGGCTGTCGGAGCGCCGCTTCGGCGACTTCCTGCGCTACAAGCCGCGCGATTCCTATGTGCTGTCGACCAAGGTCGGCCGGCTGTTCCGCCCGGTGCCGGACGATCAGGTTCCCGATCACTCCTATGTCGATCCGCTGCCCTTCGCGCTCGACTACGACTATTCCTATGACGGCATCATGCGGTCGGTCGAGTTCAGCTATGCGCGGCTTGGCCTAAACAGGATAGACATCCTGTTTGTCCACGACATCGGCGCCTACACCCATGGTGTCGAGAAGACCAAGCTGCACTTTCGCGACCTGATGGACGGCGGCCTCAAGGCACTTGAAGAGCTGAAACGGTCCGGCGTCATTTCCGCCTATGGGCTTGGCGTCAACGAAGTGCAGATCTGTCTGGACGTGATGCGCGAGGCGCCGCTCGACTGCATCCTGCTCGCCAGCCGCTATTCCTTGCTCGACCGCAGCGCCGAAGCGGAGTTGCTGCCCCTGTGCCGGGCGCGGCAGACCTCCTTGGTCATTGGCGGCGTGTTCAACTCCGGTATCCTGGCGACCGGGCCGGTGCAAGGCGCGCATTTCGACTACCGCCCTGCCAGCCATGACGTGCTCGACCGCGTCGGCGCAATGGAAAGGATCGCCGCCGAGGGAGGCTATCCGCTCGCCGCCGCAGCGTTCCAATTCCCCTTGCATGAACCTGCCGTCGCCACCGTGCTGACCGGCACCGCCAAGCTGGCGAACCTGACGCGCAACCTCCAACTGCTCGACATCGACGTGCCGGAGACGGAGTACGCCAGATATCGTCCCTACACACTGGTGCAGGAGCTGGCGTGAAATTTCATATTCTTGCAGTCACCCGAAGGAATGTATATTCCATATTGACGAAATGATGGAATTAATATTCCATACGTTCCCGGAACGGAACGGAAGTGTGACGGCGCCAATGGGGAGCAGCGCGGTGGATTTGCTTCTGCCAGACCTCGCAAGGACTGATCAAACACCGCTTGCATCGATCTGTTCGATGCATTATCAAAACATGGCAATTGTTTTTTATTGATAAAGTTCTGTTTGGGCCGCGCCTATCCGAACGGAGCTCCGTATCGTTCACCGGGCGACTTAGGGAGGAAACCTCATGAAATTCGTGACCAGCATTCTCAACCGCCGCGCCGTCATGGCGCTGGCAGCAGCTTCGATGCTCGCCGGCGTCATGCATTCGGCGCCGGTTTCGGCGGCGGACGTCACCATTCCGATCATCGTCAAGGACACCACGTCCTTCTACTGGCAGATCGTTCTGGCCGGCGCCCGCAAGGCCGGCAAGGATCTCGGCGTCAACGTGCCGGAACTCGGCGCCCAGGCTGAAACCGATGTCAACGGCCAGGTCTCGATCCTCGAGAACGCCGTTGCCAGCAACCCGGCGGCGATCGTCATTGCGCCGACGGAGTTCAAGGCGCTTGGAAAGCCGATCGATGAAGCCGCTGCCAAGGTCAAGGTCATCGGCATCGACTCCGGCGCCGACTCCAAGGCGTTCACCTCGTTCCTGACCACCGACAACGTCCAGGGCGGCCGCGTCGCTGCCGACGGCCTCGCAGCCGCCATCGGCGCCGCCAACGGCGGCAAGATCGAGGGCGACGTCGCCCTGATCACCAACGCACCGGGCGCCGGCTCGCTCGAACAGCGCAAGCAGGGCTTCACCGAACAGCTGGCCGCCAAATATCCGGGCCTCAAGCTGGTCGCCGATAAATATGCCGACGGCCAGGCCACCACCGGCCTCAACATCGCCACCGACCTGATCACCGCCAACCCGAACCTCAAGGGCATCTTCGCTTCCAACCTGATCATGGCGCAGGGCGTCGGCCAGGCTGTCGCGGAAAACAGCCTTGGCGGCAAGCTGGCGCTGGTCGGTTTCGACAGCGACGAGAAGCTGATCAAGTTCCTCAACGACGGCGTCATTTCCGCCCTCGTCGTCCAGGATCCGTACCGGATGGGCTATGACGGCATCAAGACCGCACTCGCCGCCTCCAAGGGCGAGAAGGTCGAAGCCAATGTCGACACCGGCGCCAATCTGGTGACCAAGGACAACATGAAAGACCCCAAGATCGACGCGCTGCTCAATCCGAAGCTCTGAGCCGTCGCATCCGCAATGGTCTCCGGGGCACCTCGCCCCGGAGACAAGCTGCCGCACAAACGGCTTGGCAATCCATAAGCGTAGGCTAGGCTGTTTTCGAGACATATCCTTGTCTCGCCGCGTGCCAATCGTGAGGCCAATCTGGGAGGATTGTCATGACATCGACGGCGCAGGAACTGCATCCGGCCCCTGTGCTGGAACCGGGGCGGACCATCCTCGAATTGCGCGGGCTGGAGAAGCGCTATCCCGGCACCCACGCGCTGAAGCCGGTCGACCTCGCCTTCAAGTCCGGTGAGATCCACGCCATCGTCGGCGAGAACGGCGCGGGCAAATCCACGCTCATCAAGCTTCTGACCGGCGTCATGCCGCGCACCTCCGGAGAGATCGCCTGGGAGGGCCAACCGGCCGCCCTGGCGGCGCCGCACGAGGCGATGGCGCTCGGCATCAATGCCGTGCACCAGGAAGTCGTGCTGTGCCGTCACCTGACGGTCGCCGCCAACATGTTCCTCGGCGAGGAGAATTCGCGTTTCGGCATCCTGCAGCAGCGCGCCATGGTCAGGCAGGCGCAGACGATCATCGACGACCTCGGCTTCGACCTGCCGGCGCATGTCACGCTTGGGGACCTGACCATCGGCCAGCAGCAGCTGATTGCTGCGGCCCGCGCCACCGTGCGCGGCACCAAATTCCTGATCTTCGACGAGCCGACCGCCTACCTCACCCGCAAGGAGGCCGACCAGCTCTTCACCTTGATCCGCCGGCTGAAGGGCGAAGGCGTGACGATCATCTACATCAGCCACCGCATGGAGGAAGTGTTCGAGCTCGCCGACCGTGTTTCCGTGCTGCGCGACGGCACGCTGGTCGGCACCCGCAACATCGCCGAGACCAACGATGCCGAACTGGTCAAGATGATGATCAACCGCTCGATCGAGCAGGTCTACCACAAGGAGCATTTCACGCCGGGCGCCGCCCTCATCGAGGCGAGGAACCTGTCCGGCAAGGGCTTCGAAAATGTCTCGATGACGGTCCGCGCCGGCGAGATCGTCGGACTCTATGGCCTGATCGGCGCCGGACGCAGCGAGTTCGTCACCACGCTTTACGGCCGCCACCGCAAATCCGCCGGCCATATCCTCTGGGAAGGCAAGGAGGTGCAGGTCAATTCCGAGCATGACGCGATCAAGCTCGGCATGGCGCTGGCGCCGGAAAGCCGCCGCGACCAGGGCCTCTGCATCAACCTGCCGGTCGGCTTCAACCTCAACCTGCCGATCTACAAGCGTATCTCGAACAATCTGCTGATTTCGAGCACGCAGGAGAAGACGCAAGCCGATCGCCAGATCGCCGATCTGCGCATCAAGACACCGACGCGCGGCGCGCTGGCATCCAGCCTGTCGGGCGGCAACCAGCAGAAGATCGTCATCGGCAAATGGCTGGCGCACGGCGCCAAGCTGTTCATCTTCGACGAACCGACGGTCGGCGTCGATGTCGGCACCAAGGCCGAGATCTACCGCCTGTTCAGCGCACTTTTGTCAAAGGGCGCCGGCATCATCCTGATCTCGTCCTATCTGCCGGAAGTCTATGAACTCGCCGACACGCTGCATGTGTTCCGGCGCGGCAAACTGGTGGCGACGCACGGTTTTCACGCCGCCAGCCACGAGGATATTCTCACTCAGGCGCTCGCCGAGAAACAAGAAAAGCTGGGAGGACAGATATGAGCACCGAGGCGATCGCCGTCGAAAAACCGAAGCGCAACTACAACGTCCTGTTTGGGCTGACGCTTTTGGCGCTGCTGGTTCTGCTCTGGATTCTTCTCTCCGTGGCGACGACGAGCTTCGCCTCCGCCAACAACATGGCCAATCTCTTGCGCCAGGGCTCGATGATCGCCATCATGGCGGTCGGCCAGACCTTCGTCATCATCACCGGCGGCATCGACCTGTCGGTCGGCGCCGTGGTCGGTTTCGCCACGGTGGTCGTGGCCATGATGATCAATGCCGGCTTCCCCATCTGGCTCGCCATTCTGGTGACGCTGCTGGTCGGCGTCGCCATCGGCATGTTCCACGGCTTCGGCATCGTCAAGATGGGCCTGCCACCCTTCATCATCACGCTGGCAACGCTGACCTCGCTGCGCGGCATCGGCCTTTTGATGACCAACGGCAATTCGATCAACATCAACAGCGACACCTTCACCGCCTTCTCGCGCAATTCCTTCATCGGCATCCCCAACCTGTTCTGGATGGTGATCCTGGTCGGCATTCCAGCCTATATCTTCCTGCACCACAGCCGCTGGGGCCGATACCTTTTTTCGGTCGGCTCCAACGCCGAGGCTTCGCGTCTGTCCGGCGTCAATGTCCAGCGCACCATCTACATGGCCTACACGCTGTCGGGCCTGTGCGCCGCCTTTGTCGGCGTGCTGCTGGCCGCCCGCATCGGCATCGGCAACCCGACGCAGGCCGAGGGCTGGGAGCTGCAGGCGATCGCGTCTTCCGTCATCGGCGGCACCTCGCTGTTCGGCGCGGTCGGCTCCGTGCATGGGCCGCTGCTCGGCGCCTTCATCCTGGCCACCATCAACAACGGCGCCAACCTGCTCAACGTCAACTCGTTCTGGCAGCGCATCATCACCGGCGCGCTGATCATCATCATCGTCTACTTCGACGGCCTGCGCCGCCGCGGCAAGTAGCGATCCCGCAATCAACCGCCGGCCCGCCACACCAACGGGCCGGCGATTTCATGACTGGATTAGCGCATGAAAGCCGTCCTCTGCCGTTCGCCCGGCGATCTTGTCCTTGAAGACCGGCCCGCACCAGAGGCACCGCCTCCCGGCTGGGCGCTGGTGGCGGTCAGCCATGTCGGCATCTGCGGCACCGACTACCACATTTTCGAGGGCAAGCACCCGTTCCTCGCCTATCCCCGCATCATGGGCCATGAGGTGTCGGGAACGATCGTCGAGACCGGCGACGGCGTCGATCTTGCCGTTGGTGAGCCCGTGGTGATCAACCCCTATCTTTCCTGCGGCAAGTGCATCGCCTGCCGGCACGGCAAGCCCAATTGCTGCGTCAGGATCGAGGTGCTGGGCGTGCATCGCGACGGCGCCATGTGCGAACGGATCCTGGTGCCGGCGCAAAATCTCTATCCGGCCAACGGCCTGTCGCTGGCCGACGCCGCCGCAGTCGAGTTCCTGGCCATCGGAGCGCATGCCGTGCGGCGCGCCCGCGCCGACCCCGGCGCCCGCACGCTGGTCATCGGCGCCGGCCCGATCGGGCTCGGCACCGCCATCTTCGCCCGCATCGCCGAACTCGACGTGACGCTGCTCGACATGAGCAGTGAAAGGCTCGCCTTCGCCGCAAATGAGCTTGGTTTCCAGACCCTCGACGGCTCGCGCGGCGCGGTGCCCGATCTGGTCAAGGAAGCAACATCAGGCGAAGGCTTCGATGTGGTCTTCGACGCCACCGGCAACACCCAGTCGGTGCAGTCGGCCTTTGCCCATGTCGCGCATGGCGGCACCTTGGTGCTGGTCTCTGTTGTCAAGGACGACATCAGCTTTTCCGATCCGGAATTCCACAAGCGCGAGATGACGCTGATCGGCAGCCGCAACGCCTTGCGCGCCGACTTCGATCACGTCGCCGCCTCGATCCGCAACGGCGCCGTTCCCCTGGCCAAGCTCGTTACACACCGCACCACACTCGCCGGCACGCCGCGCGATCTGGCTCGTTGGGCACATGAGAAATCGGGCCTGATCAAGGCTGTGATCGAGGTCGGATCATAACATGGCAGACGGCGAAGCCGGTCCGAATTGACGACGCCCGCGCAGGTCGACCCCCACTCCGTCTCGGCTTCGCCGAGCCACCTCTCCCCCGATCGACGGGGGAGAGGAATGGCGCGAGCTTAGCAAGGCGGGCTCCTTCCTCTCCCTCCGGAGGGGGGGAGAGGTGGCTCGGCGAAGCCGAGACGGAGTGGGGAAGGCGGTCCTCAAACGCCAAGTCGCTGAAAAATAAGCGCGACCGAGCTGTCCACTCCCTACAGCGCCGACAGCTTCAGCTCCACCCGTTCGGCCGGAAAGCGCGACTCGGAAAACTGGATCGGCTGGCCGTCCGGCGTGACGTTGACGGCAACCGTGACCAGCACGATGGCGCCCGGCTGCAGGTCGAGGTCGGCAAGGTCCGCCGCATCGGCATGGCGCGCCGACAGCACGGTCGATTGCCTGAGATAGTCGTCTATGCCGAACCGCGCCAGCGATGCGGTGATCGAGCCTGTTTCCGCCATCGCGGCATCGATGCCGGCAAAGCGCCGGGCCTCGAACCAGCCGGCAGCGCGCGACACCGGCCGTCCGTCGGCTTCGCCGCGCGTTTCCAGCCGCATCACATCGGCTCCCTTGGGAAGACCCAGTCCCTCGGCGACCCGCTGGCTGGCCGGCTCGACCGACGAGGCGAGCAGGACGATGTGCCGTTCCGTCGTCTGCCCTTGCAGCCCTGTCGAAAAGCGTGTGCGCGCCCCGATCGGATAGGACAGCCGCTTGCGCGACAGCACGAAGGTGCCGCGCCCCTGCTCGGCCCGCAGCACGCCTTCCCTTACAAGGGCTGATATGGCGTTGCGCACCGTGTGACGGTTGACGCCATAGCGTTCTGCCAGCGCCACCTCCGGCGGCAGCGCTGCATTCTCCGTGAAATCGCCGATGGCGATCGCATACAGGATCTTGTCGGCGATCTGCCGCCACAGCGAAACGCCACTGCGCCGCTCGATGCCGTCCGCTGACAGCTGCCCGACCTTCATTGCCCCCCACCTTCCAGCGCCCAGTCTTCTATCGCTGTCATCCACCCGTCATGGACACGCGCTAGATAATAGGTATAATTTGTATAGTTGTCTATATCAATAGACAAATTTAGCCACGAGGACGATAGCTTATGCGAGGACAGGAAGCCCGCGACCAGGCCGAGCGCAAGGCCGCCATGGCAACCCTTGCGCAATCCAGCGGCGATGACATCGTACGGCTCTGGAATGAGGCCGGACTGCCTTCGGACGCCGAGTTGCTGCGCGGCCCCGAAACCGGCCTTGTCACCCTGCGCGGCCGCATCGGCGGCGGCGGCGCCGCTTTCAATGTCGGCGAGGCGACCGTTACCCGCGCCACCGTCCGGCTGCCCTCCGGTCAGGTCGGCCATTGCTATGCGCTTGGCCGCGACAAGCAGAAGGCGAGGCTGGCGGCCATCGCCGACGCGCTGTGGCAGGACCCTGCCCGCCGCAATGGGGTCGAGACCGGGCTGATAGCGCCCCTGCGGTCGGCTCTGACCGCAGCGCATGAAAAACGCCGCGCCGAGACGGCGGCAACGAAGGTGGATTTCTTCACCATGGTTCGCGGAGAAGACTGATGGACATTGCAGCGCAATCGATCGAGGGCGGTTTCGCCGATCCGGTCTTCAATGCCCAGACCGTGTTCCGCGCCGTCATGGACGCAATGGCGCGGCCAGGCTCCGTGCAGCCGCTGCCGGCCTTCGCCCGCCCGCCGGCGCCGCTCTCGGCGACCGCCGGCGCCATCGCACTGGCGCTGTGCGACAACGACACCCCGCTCTGGCTCGACCAGGCCCTGCAAGCTTCCACCGCCATCAGATCCTGGCTTGGTTTCCATACTGGTGCGCCCTTGGCCAACACACCGGCCGATGCGCATTTCGCCTTCATCGCGGCCCCGGCCGAGATGATGTCGCTTGATGGTTTTTCGCAGGGCACGCAGGACTATCCCGACCGTTCGACCACGTTGATCCTGCAAGTCGGCGATCTCGTCTCCGGCACGCCGCTGTTGCTCGAAGGTCCCGGCATCGAAACCAGCGCCACGATCGCGCCGGCACAGATGCCGCGCCATTTCGTCGAGCAGTGGAAACAGAACATCAAGCGCTTTCCGCGTGGCGTCGACATCATCCTCGTCACATCAGGCGGCATTGCCTGCCTGCCGCGCACGACGCGCATCAAGACGATGGAGGCGTAAGATGTATGTCGCGGTAAAAGGTGGCGAAGCCGCAATCGCCAACGCCCACAGCCTGCTTGCCGACCGCCGCCGCGGCGACCGTTCGGTGCCGGCCCTTCGTCTCGACCAGATCGTCGAGCAGCTGGCGCTCGGCGTCGACCGGGTGATGAGCGAAGGCTCGCTCTACGACCGTGAACTGGCCGCGCTCGCCATCGTCCAGGCGCGCGGCGACATGATCGAGGCGATCTTCCTGGTGCGCGCCTACCGCACCACGCTGCCGCGCTTCGGCTACTCCAGGCCCATCGACACCGCCAACATGCTGGTCGAGCGGCGCGTATCGGCGACCTACAAGGACCTGCCCGGCGGCCAGTTGCTCGGGCCGACATTCGACTACACGCATCGGCTGCTCGATCCCGAGCTTGCCGCCGGCGCCGATGTCGCCGAGCCCTTGCTGCGCCAGACGGAAGCGCAAGCCATGCCGCGCGTCTCGGCGATCCTCGCCCGCGAAGGCTTGATCGAACCGGACGGCGACATGCCGCAGGACCATGTCCCCGGCGACATCACCCGCGAGCCGCTCGAATTCCCGATGGCGCGCGACATCCGCCTTCAGGCGCTGTCACGCGGCGATGAAGGTTTTCTGCTGGCGCTCGGCTATTCCACGCAGCGCGGCTATGCCCGCAACCATCCCTTCGTCGGCGAGATCCGCATCGGCGAGGTCGAGCTCGATCTCGACGTGCCCGAACTGCCCTTCGCTGTCCCGCTCGGCACTGTCCGGGTCACCGAATGCCAGATGGTCAACCAGTTCAAAGGCTCGGCCAAGGCGCCGCCGCAGTTCACCCGCGGCTACGGCCTGGTCTTCGGCCAGAGCGAGCGCAAGGCGATGGCGATGGCGCTCTGCGACCGGGCGCTGCGCGCGAAGGAGCTCGGCGAGGATGTCGTCGCCGCGGCCCAGGACGAGGAGTTCGTCATCTCACACTCAGACAATGTCCAGGCGACCGGCTTCGTCGAGCATCTGAAGCTGCCGCACTATGTCGATTTCCAGGCCGAACTCGACCTCGTGCGCCGCATGCGCGCCGAATATGACGCGCGTGAGAACCCTGCAAAGATAGAAGAAAAGCGAGAGGCAGCAGAGTGATGCTAGTGGCCGCCGCCATCAACCGAGCCGCCGCCGTAACCGCCACTGGCGCCGGCTACAGTCTCGCCCTGCGCGCCATCTTTCGGCGCAGGAAGAACCATGCGCCGAAGGACAAACGCGACCACGCCGACGAACGCCAGCAGCAGAATTCCGATATGCAGCCAAGCGGTCTGGGTCATCCGATTTCGCCCCTGTTTCCGCGCCCTGGATGCCAATTCAATAGCACAATGCGGATGTGATCGCCATGACTGACATCGCCACCTACAACTTCGCCTATCTCGACGAGCAGACCAAAAGGATGATCCGCCGGGCGATCCTCAAGGGCATCGCCATCCCCGGCTACCAGGTGCCGTTCGCTTCGCGCGAAATGCCGATGCCCTATGGCTGGGGCACCGGCGGCGTCCAGGTCACCGCTTCGATCATCGGCCCGGACGATGTGCTCAAGGTGATCGACCAGGGCGCCGACGACACCACCAACGCGGTCTCGATCCGTGCCTTCTTCAAGAAGGTCGCCAACGTCGCGGTGACGACCGACACCGCCAGCGCCACCATCATCCAGACCCGCCACCGCATCCCCGAACATCCGCTGACGGCGGGCCAGGTGCTGGTCTATCAGGTGCCGATCCCGGAGCCCCTGCGTTTCCTCGAACCGCGTGAGACCGAAACGCGCAAAATGCATGCGCTGGAAGAATACGGCCTCATGCATCTGAAACTTTACGAGGACATCGCCAAGCACGGCCGCATCGCCACCACCTATGCTTATCCGGTCAAGGTCGAGGGCCGCTATGTGATGGACCCGTCGCCGACGCCGAAATTCGACAATCCCAAGATGCATCGCTCACCGGCGCTGCAGCTGTTCGGCGCCGGCCGCGAAAAGCGCATCTATGCGGTGCCGCCCTTCACCGAAGTGGTCAGCCTCGACTTCGAGGATCATCCGTTCGAGGTGCAGACCTTCGACCAGCCCTGCGCGCTGTGCGCGGCCGAGAATGTCTATCTCGACGAGGTCATCCTCGACGACCATGGAGGCCACATGTTCGTCTGCTCCGACACGGATCATTGCGAGAAGCGGCGGGCGGACGGCCATCACGGCCACCTTGCTTCAGAAAACCATCTTGCCTCGGAAAAAATGGAGCCGGCGCAATGACCGACGAACCGCTGCTGCGCGTCTCGGCGCTCTCCAAATTCTACGGCTCGCGCGTCGGCTGCGACAACGTCTCCTTCGACCTGTGGCCGGGCGAAGTCCTGGCTGTGGTCGGCGAGTCCGGCTCCGGCAAGACGACATTGCTCAACTGCCTGTCGACGCGGCTGCTGCCCTCCTCCGGCAGCGCCAGCTACCGCATGCGCGACGGCCAGTTCCGCGAGCTCTACCGCATGAGTGAGGCCGAGCGCCGCTTCCTGATGCGCACCGACTGGGGGTTTGTCCACCAGAACCCGGCCGACGGCCTGCGCATGACGGTGTCGGCCGGCGCCAATGTCGGCGAGCGGCTGATGGCGGTCGGCGACCGCCACTACGGCAAGATCCGCGCCACCGCCGTCGACTGGCTATCGCGCGTCGAGATCGACGAGGACCGCATCGACGACGAGCCGCGCGCCTTTTCCGGCGGCATGCGCCAGCGCCTGCAGATTGCCCGCAACCTCGTCACCGCCCCGCGTCTGGTGTTCATGGACGAGCCAACCGGCGGCCTCGACGTCTCGGTCCAGGCGCGCCTGCTCGACCTGCTGCGCGGTCTGGTCACCGATCTTGGTCTCGCAGCCATCGTCGTCACCCATGACCTTGCCGTGGCGCGGCTTTTATCGCAGCGCATGATGGTGATGAAGGACGGCCGCGTCGTCGAAAGCGGTCTCACCGACCGCGTGCTCGACGACCCGCGCGCGCCTTACACGCAATTGCTTGTTTCCTCGATTCTGCAGGTTTGACGATGACGCAAACGACTGACGATTGGAGAACCTTCTGATGGCAACCCCGCTCGTTGTTTCCGGCGTTGCCAAGAGCTTCACCATGCATCTGCGTGACGGCATCAAACTGCCTGTTGTCGCCGGTGTCTCGTTCTCGATCAGGGCCGGCGAATGCACCGTGCTCGGCGGCCCGTCCGGTGCCGGCAAGAGCTCGATCCTGAAGATGCTCTACGGCAACTACGCCGTCGACGAAGGCCAGATCATCGTCACGCATGATGACGGGCTGATCGACCTGGCCACCGCCAGCCCTCGCACCGTGCTTGCGGTGCGCCGGCAAACGATCGGCTATGTCAGCCAGTTCCTGCGCACCGTGCCACGCGTTTCGGCGCTCGATGTCGTCGCCGAACCGCTGGTCGAGCGCGGCGAGGATCGCGAGATTGCCCGCGGCAAGGCGCGCGCCTTGCTGGCACAGCTCAACCTGCCGGAGAAACTCTGGGCTTTGCCGCCTGCGACCTTTTCCGGCGGCGAGCAGCAGCGCGTTAACATCGCGCGCGGCTTCATCACCGAGCATCCAATCCTGCTGCTCGACGAACCGACCGCTTCGCTCGACGCCAGGAACCGCGACGTCGTGATCGAACTCATCGCCGCCAAGAAGGCGGCTGATGTCGCCCTACTCGGCATCTTCCATGACCACGACGTGCGCGAGGCGGTTGCCGACCGCATCATCGACGTCACCGCGTTCGCGTCCGGAAAAATCGCCGCATGACCAGGAAATTGTCCGAGACGCCGCTGGTCCACCCGACGGCGGATGTACAGAATTCGACGCTCGGCCGCTGGACCGAGATCGCCGACCGCAGCCGGGTCTCGGAAAGCGAACTCGGCGACTATTCCTACATGATGCAGGACTGCTCCGTCTGGTGCGCGACGATCGGCAAATTCGCCAACATCGCGGCCAGCGTTCGCATCAACGCCACCAACCACCCGACTTGGCGGCCGACGCTGCATCACTTCACCTATCGCGCCTCGGACTACTGGGACGATGCCGAGCACGAGACAGAATTCTTCGCCCAGCGCCGCGCCAAACGTGTCACCATCGGCCACGACACCTGGCTCGGCCATGGCTCGACCATCCTGCCTGGCGTCACCGTCGGCGATGGCGCCGCGGTCGGCGCGGGTGCGGTGGTCTCGAAAGATGTCGCGCCCTATACCATTGTCGGCGGCGTGCCGGCCAAACCGATCCGCGAGCGCTTCGATCGCCGCACGGCCGAACGCTACCAGGCGCTCGCCTGGTGGGACTGGGACCATGCAAGGCTGCGCGCCGCGTTGGATGATTTCCGGGAGCTTGAGGCCGAGACGTTCCTAGAGAAATATGGTGGATAGCGACGTCCAGGAATGGCGGTCACTGACGCGGGGCAGCGGGGCATTATCACAAACCGCCCCGGCCCCTACTATCCGCATGACATGCCTCTCGACACCAGCATCGGCGCCATGACGGCCTTGTCTGGAACGCTTGATGGCACCAGCTCGCCAGGCCCGCGTTCCAAATCACCTTCGACTGCTGACCCAGGGTCGACACTAGACTCCAGCCTGTGGAGCGTAACAAAACTGACATCACCGCGACACGGCAGGTTCATGTGGCTGCGCTAGGCGAGAGCCTGACGATCAATGGTCCGGACCTGGAACCTGCCCCCATGCCAGCAAATTCCGCCACGCTCGAAATCCGCGGTGTCACCCGACGATTTGGCAAGAACACTGCCGTCAGCGACATCAACATCGCGATCCCGCATCGTCAGATGGTTGGCGTCATCGGCCGTTCGGGCGCCGGCAAATCGACCCTTCTTCGCATGATCAACCGTCTCATCGATCCCAGCCAGGGGTCGATTTTTTTTGACGGCGCCGAGGTCTCCCAGCTGCGCGGTTCGCCACTACGGCGCTGGCAGCGCGATTGCGCCATGATCTTCCAGCAGTTCAACCTGGTGCCGCGCCTCGACGTGCTGACCAATGTGCTTCTCGGCCGGCTGAATCACCGCTCCACCATGTCGAACCTGCTCGGCATCTTCTCCCGCGAGGAACGAGCCGAGGCGATAGCAGCGCTGGAGCGTCTCGATATCGCCCGCACCGCGCTGCAGGCCGCCGACACCTTGTCGGGTGGCCAGCAGCAGCGCGTCGCCATTGCCCGCGCGTTGATGCAGCAGCCGAAGGTGATCCTCGCCGACGAGCCGATCGCGTCACTCGATCCGCTCAACGCCAAGGTGGTTATGGATTCGCTGCAGGATATCAATTTGCGCGAAGGCATCACCGTGATCACCAACCTGCACACGCTGGACACGGCCCGCACCTATTGCAACCGTATCATCGGCATGGCTGCCGGCAAGGTCGTCTTCGACGGCCCGCCGGAAGAGCTCAACCGCGAGGCCGTGCGCATGGTCTACGGCGCCGACAGCAGCGGCGGCGAAATCTCCGAGGCCATCACCTCGACCAGTGTCATCATCAAGCAAAAAATCGCCGCATCCGCCGGACCGCTTGAGCCAGCCTTTCCTGGTTACTGAGCGACCTGGATCGCCAGCCCGCGTCAAGGGCATCATATCCCAACGCAGCCGGCGCGATGCCGGGACCAACAGGAGAGAGACGAGATGTTTAGAAAGATACTTTTCGGTGCCGTTTCCGTCATGGCCATGGCGATGGGCTCGGTCCAGGCACAGGATCTGAAGGAATTCCGCGTCGGCATTCTGGGCGGCGAGAACGAAGCCGACCGTCTGCGCAACTACCAGTGCTTCGCCGACCACATCAAGCAAGTTCTCGGCGTCGAGAAAGTTTCGCTGTTCCCGGCCGCCGACTACGACGGCGTCATCCAGGGTCTGCTCGGCGGCACGCTCGACTATGCCGAACTCGGCGCTTCCGCCTACGCCAAGGTCTACCTCGAGAACAAGGACGCGGTTCAGCCGATCCTGACGACGGTCCAGACCGACGGTTCGACCGGCTACCATTCGGTTATGGTCGCCCGTGCGGATTCCGGCATCAAGACACTCGCTGACATGAAGGGCAAGAAACTCGGTTTCGCCGATCCCGATTCGACTTCCGGCTACCTGGTCCCGGTCACCTCGCTGCCCAAAGACATCGGCATGGATGTGAAGAGCTATTTCGCGTCGACCGGTTTCGGCGGCGGCCATGAACAGCTTGTCCTTGAAGTTCTGAAGGGCACCTTCGATGCCGGCACCACCTGGGCCTCCGGCGTCGGCGACTTCAAGGATGGCTACAGCTCCGGCAATCTGCGCAAGATGGTCGACAAGGGTGTCCTCAAGATGGACGACCTCGTAGAGTTGTGGCAGTCCCCCTTGATCCCGAACGGCCCGCTGGTCATACGCACCTCGCTCGACGCCGACACCAAGCAGAAGATCACCGATTTCCTGACCAAGCTTCCGCAGACCGACCCGGCCTGTTTCGCGGCGGTGCAAGGCGGCGACTTCAAGAGCTATTCGCCGGTCACCCCGGAATTCTATCAGGCGATCATCGACGCTCGTAAGGCGAAGATCGGCTCGTAAGCCAAAAGGCACGACGCCGCCGGGGCCAAAGTGCCGCCGGCGGCGTTGCCGCGTCACGGGCTGGGGAACTATCGATGAGTGCGACCGAAATTTACCGCGCGCCTGCGCTCTCCACGGAAGGAGCGTTAGCCGAGCGGCACTGGCGCGACCTCGCCGCTCGCCGGCGCCTCTACACGATCGGAGGCCTGGTTTTCCTGTTGCTTGCGCTCTCGGGCTCGCTCTGGTTCGCCAATGAGACCAACGCCGGAAAGTTCTTCGACCGCCTTCCCCACATCGCCGACTTTTTCGTCGAATTGAAGCCGCGCGACTGGTTCGACCCGGTGCGCGCGCTGTTCGACCTGCCGTCGCCCTATGACGATGGCAGCCTCAAATTCGACTATCCCGAAGGCCGGGTCTACCTGACCCAAGGCATCTACATTCCGGAGTATTTCTACCGGATGATCGAGACCCTGAACATTGCGCTGTTTTCGACCCTGGTCGGCTCCACCTTCGGTTTCCTGCTCTGCTTCCTGGCTGCAAGCAACGTGACGGCCAGCCGCTGGCTCCGCTTCACCACGCGCCGCTTCCTCGAAATTGTCCGCGCCTTTCCGGAAATCGTCATTGCCGGCTTTTTTCTGGCGATCTTCTCGCTTGGGCCCATTCCAGCGATCCTCGCGGTCAGCATCCACACCGTCGGCGCGCTCGGAAAAATGTTCTACGAAGTGGTCGAGAACGCCGACATGAAGCCTGACGAAGGCTTGCGGGCCGTTGGCGCCAACTGGGTCGAACGGGTGTGGTTCGGCATGGTGCCTCAGGTTCTGCCCAACTTCATGAGCTATTTCCTGCTCCGCTTCGAGATCAATGTGCGCGCTTCGACCATTCTCGGTGCCGTCGGCGCCGGCGGCATCGGCGAATCCCTGCGTCTTTCGATCAGCCGGGGCCATGAGGCCAAGACCATAGCCATCGTGTTTCTGCTGTTCTGCACGATTGTCGCCGTTGACCAGTTTTCGGCATGGCTGAGACAACGTCTCGTCGGCAGGCAGGCGTTCGCATACGGGCGCGGAGAGTAACGCAATGAACGCCGACGCCATCAACGACATCGCCGCTCGCTATCCCGATGCGTTTCAGCGGCCTTTATGGAAGCGCTATGCCGCCCCGTTCGGCATCCTTCTATGCATCCTCTACACCTTTTACTGCTCGTGGTTCTTCTCGATCGGCATCGTTCTCGGAAAGGCGAACTGGAACCTGGCCGGCGCTTATCTCGCCGACTGGGTGTCTTACGAAATCCGCCCGGACATCGAATTCAAGGACGGCTATCTGACCATCGACTACTCTCGTTTCTCCAAACTGGGATCCAATCCAAATCCCGACTGGGTTATCAAGCAGATTGCCGAGGTCGAGCGGCGGGTCCACGCCGCACCGGCACCGGCGACCGCGACCGACAAGTCGTCGCAGGGTTCGTTCATGGCGGCTGGCGCGCCAACGGCCGAGAATCCGGCCCCCTCGCCAGACAAACCAGTTCCGGCCGCGCCCAAAACGGTGCGCGAAAAGGCCGTGGTAGCGGCGACCGTCGTCCTTGGCAGCGGCCAGATTGCCATTGCGCCAAATCTTGTCACGGTGACGCGCGGCGCCGAAAGCGTCGTCTTCGACATTGCCAAGGACAGGTCTGTCACGCCGCGCACACCGCTGCCTGACTGGATAGAGCAACGCAAGCCAGGTTCGACAGCCTATGTCTCGTTCGGATTTTTGGGCCGCGCTGAAGTGCAAAATGACGAGGTGATCGCCTGGAGGCGGTTTTTTGGTTGGGCGAATTTTGTGTTTGACACGAATTCGCCATTCTGGGGAAAATCGTTTGGCGAGATCGCTTCATTGATCGTCTCCGGAGAACGCATCGATCCATCGAGGTCAAACGCAGCGCTTGCCTGGGACAACATCCTCTACAATGCCGAGTGGCAACACGGCGACGTGTGGCTGAAGCTTCTGCAAACCATCGTCATGGCTTTTGTCGGCACAGTGTTGGCCTCGGTCGTCGCCTTTCCGCTCGCCTTCCTGGCTGCGCGCAACATCACGCCGAACTGGTTGACCAACCAGGCGACAAAACGCTTCTTCGACTTCCTGCGGTCTGTCGACATGCTGATCTGGGCGCTGTTCTTCACCCGCGGCTTTGGTCCGGGGCCGCTGGCCGGCATGTCGGCGATCTTCTTCACCGATACCGGAACCCTGGGCAAGCTCTATTCCGAGGCGCTGGAAAACATCGACGACAAGCAGCGCGAAGGCATCCGCTCGGTGGGCGCCACACCAACAATGGTGCAACGCTACGGCGTGCTGCCTCAGGTTCTGCCAGTGTTCCTTAGCCAATCCCTCTATTTCTGGGAATCGAACACCCGCTCGGCGACAATCATCGGCGCCGTCGGTGCCGGCGGCATCGGTCTGAAATTATGGGAAGCCATGCGCACCGGCACCAACTGGGCCAATGTTTTCTACATGGTGCTGTTGATCCTGATTGTCGTTTTTGTCTTCGACAATATCTCCAACTATCTCCGCCGCAAACTGATGGGGACCGTCGGAAACGGCAACGACGAGCGCGCGCGGGGCGCCTCCGCCCGCCTGCTGCCGGCGGCTTAGACCACGATCCTGAATCGAAGGTCGACGAAGCAAAGGTGGTACCGGTTTTGCTTCGCCGACCTTCGGCTCGCGTCTCAGGCGCCGGCCTTCTTCCACCCGCTCTTGATATGCCTATACCCCTCCCGATAGACCGCTTCCGGCGTCTCGGAAAAATCGCGCCACACCTTCGTTGCCGCCGCCAAATCCTTGAGCGAACGGCCGAACGCCTCGATCGTCAGCCAGTCGTCATAGCCGCTCTTGCGGATGGCGGAAAACGTTTCGGTCCAGGGAATGTTGCCGCGCCCCGGCACGCCGCGATCATTCTCCGAAATATGGATATGCACGACATTCCTGCGGTGTTTCGTGTAGGCGCCGATCGGGTCGGCCTCCTCGATATTGGCGTGGAAGGTGTCGTACATCGCCTTGATGTGCGGCCGGTCGATGGCGTCGATATGCTCCGACAGATCCGCCATCGTGTTGAGGAGATAGCATTCGAAGCGGTTCAGCGCCTCGAGGCCGATGGTGACGCCCTTGTTGCCGGCATGGTCGCCGATCGCGCGTTGCGAGGCGACGGAGCGCTTTTTCTCGGCAGAGGTCGGTCCGGAGCCGGAAAACGACCCGAGCGTCGAATGCAGCGGGCCGCTCAGCGTGCTGGCGCCAAGTGCCTGCGCGCAGTCGATCGCCCATTTCATGTAGTCGACCCCGGCCTTGCGCGTCGCCGCGTCGGCCGAAATCAAATTCATCGCCGGATCGCCCATGGCCGAAACAGCCGTTCGCTCCAGCCCGATGCGGTCGAGCAGATCGCCGAGCTTTTTATAATCGTCCGGCGCGCCGGCGAAGATCGGTATCTCGACGCCATCGAAGCCGGTCGCCTTGATGTCGCGCAGCAGTGGCTCGTGTTTCTTCGACACCGCCGTCGTCCACAAGAACATGCACATGCCGATTTTCATCGACCCCCCCTCCCCTTGGATCCCCCGGACCGCCTCTATTTCAGAGCTTCGTCCACGCCCCATTCTTCTTCGACGATTTCACGCAGGCCTCGATGAAGGCCATGCCCTCGACGCCGTCCTGGATGGTCGGGAAGACGACGTCCTTGGGCGGCTTGCCGCCCTTGCGGCGTGCCGCGCGGATGGCGCGTGCGGCCTCCTGGTAGATGTTGGCGAAACCTTCGAGATAGCCCTCGGGATGACCCGACGGCACGCGGCTGACACGGCCCGCCACCGGCAGCGCGCCGGCGCCGTTGCGGGTGATCAATTGCTTCGGCTGGCCGAACGGCGTGTACCAGAGATAGTTCGGGTCGGCCTGCACCCATTCCAGCCCGCCCTTGGAGCCGTAGATGCGCAGCTTCAGCCCGTTCTCGTGGCCGGGCGCCACCTGGCTTGCCCAGATCATGCCCTTGGCCGGATGCGTCTTGCCGATAGGTTTGAAGCGCAGCATGACGTTGACGTTGTCATCGAGTAGCCGGCCCGGCACGAAGGCGTCGAGATCGGCCGACAGGGAGTCCAGTTCCAGCCCTGAGACGAAGCGGGCGAGGTTGTAGGCATGCGTGCCGATATCGCCCAGCGCACCGCCGGCGCCTGCCTGCTTGGGGTCGGAGCGCCACGCCGCCTGCTTCTGGCCTGTCGCGGCCAAATCCTCGGTCAGCCAGTCCTGCGGATATTCGGACTGCACGATGCGGATGTCGCCGAGAACACCTTTGGCGACCATTTCGCGTGCTTGCCGGATCATCGGATAGGCGGTGTAGTTGTGCGTCAGCACGAACACCTTGCCGGTCTTCTCGACTATCGCCGCAAGCTTTTTCGCCTCGGCCAGGGTCGTCGCCAGCGGCTTGTCGCAGATGACGTGGATGCCGGCCTCGAGGAAAACTTTTGCCGCCGGCACATGGACATTGTTGGGCGTGACGATGGCCACTGCCTCGATGCCGTCGGGGCGCTTCGCCTCGGCCTTGGCCATCTCGGCATAGGATGCATAGCTGCGTGCGGGGTCGAGCCCCAGTTCGGCGGCCGAGGCCTTGGCACGGGCCGGGTCGGCTGACAAAGCACCGGCAACCAGCACGAAATCATTGTCCAGCCGCGCCGCGATCCGGTGCACCGCGCCGATGAACGCGCCTTGCCCGCCGCCGACCATGCCGTAGCGGATCGGGCCGCCTCCCGTTTCCGACTTCGATGCGCCGACCATATCTTGCTCCTCGCTGTTGCTCACCTCCCCCTTGAGGGGAGGTCGATCCGCGCAGCGGATCGGGTGGGGTCGTTGAGGCAGAGCTCGGCATGAACCGACCCCTCCCGGCCCTTCGGGCCACCCTCCCCTCGAGGGGGAGGGGAAACCGCGCTAGATGCCCATCATGGCGCGCAGCATCTTCTTGTCGGTGGTGCCGGCGGCGAAGTCGTCGAATGCCTTTTCGGTCACCCGGATGATATGGTGCTCGATGAAAGGCGCGCCTTCGGCCGCACCATCCTCCGGATGCTTCAGGCAGCACTCCCACTCCAGTACCGCCCAGGAATCATAATTGTACTGCGTCAGCTTGGAAAAGATGCCGCCGAAATCCACCTGTCCATCGCCCAGCGAACGGAAGCGCCCGGCGCGGTTGGTCCAGCTCTGGTAGCCGGAATAGACGCCTTGCCGGCCGGTCGGGTTGAACTCGGCGTCCTTGACGTGAAACGCCTTGATGCGCTCGTGATAGATGTCGATGAATTCTAGATAGTCGAGCTGCTGCAGCAGGAAGTGCGACGGATCGTAGTTGATATTGCAGCGCTTGTGGCCGCCGACCGCGTCGAGGAACATCTCGAAAGTGGCGCCGTCGAACACGTCCTCAGAGGGGTGAATTTCATAGCCGACATCGACGCCGTTGTCCTCGTAGACGTCGAGGATCGGCTTCCAGCGTTTGCCGAGCTCGCCAAACGCTTCCTCAATGAGTCCAGCCGGTCGCTGCGGGAACGGATAGAGGTAAGGGAAAGCCAGCGAGCCGGTAAACGACACTGAAGCATTCAGGCCCAGATTGCGCGATGCTTTAGCGCCGAACTTCATCTGCTCGACAGCCCACTCCTGCCGGGCTGCGGGATTGTTGTGCACCGACGGCGGCGCAAAGCCATCCATCTGCGCGTCATAGGCTGGATGAACCGCGACCAACTGCCCCTGCAGATGCGTCGACAGTTCGGTGATCTCGACGCCGGCGTCAGCGCAGATGCCCTTCACCTCATCGCAATAGGCCTTGGAAGAAGCCGCCTTCTTGAGGTCGAACAGCCGCGCGTCCCAGGTCGGGATCTGCACGCCCCTGTAGCCGAGACCGGCCGCCCATTTGGTGATCGACGCCAGTGAGTTGAACGGCGCGGCGTCGCCCGCGAACTGCGCCAGAAACAGCCCAGGGCCCTTCATTGTCGTCGGCATCGCATCCTCCCTCATTTCTCTCTCGACCGAGCATAGCGCCGATTGGAAGCAGGGCCAGCCACTTTGGTCTTTTCTCAACGGGTGCTTGCACGCACCGCCATTCTGGTATTACCAAATGTGGAAATTTGGTCAAGCCGCGCAATGCGCCATCAAGACCCCAAAATCAACTGTTGCAGGCCTATATATCTCAATATAATCAAGGAACTAATCCATTGAGAGAGTTGCACCCCAGCGCTTCTTGCCGATCTGGAGAAATTGCTGTAGACCTCGCTTCAGGCCCAATTGGTCGAACCAGTTTGCGAAAAAAGGCTGGGAACGCCTTGGGGAGGAACCTTTGTGTCGCCTTTTGGCGATGCATGTCGCAGGCGAACCATAGAGACGATTTGGGAAGGACAGACCATGCATCTTTCGACGCACAACTGGATGCGCGCGGAACCCTTGGAGACGACGCTCAAGCGCATCAAGAAATTCGGCTATGAGTCGATCGAGATTTCCGGCGAGCCCGAGCAGTACAAGACCAAGGAGACCCGGGCGCTGCTGAAGGAGCATGGTATTCGCTGCTGGGGCGCGGTGACCCTGATGCTGGGCGAGCGCAATCTTGCCGCCAGGAACCAGGGCCAGCGCGAGCGTTCCGTTCAGTATGTCAAGGACGTGCTGACCATGGTCAGCGAACTCGATGGCGAGATCATCACGCTGGTTCCGGCCACCGTCGGCAAGGTCGTGCCTGACGGGACCGAGGAAGAGGAATGGAAGTGGGTCGTCGACGCCACCCGTGAATGCTTCACCCACGCCAAGAAGGTCGGCGTCAAGATCGCTGTCGAACCCCTCAACCGCTTCGAGACCTATCTGTTCAATCGCGGCGCCCAGGCACTGGCGCTGGCTGACGCGGTCAGCCCCGAATGCGGCGTGTGCCTAGACGCTTACCACATCCACATGGAAGAATTTAACGTCCATGACGCGATCCGGCAGGTCGGAAAGCGCCTGTTCGACTTCCACGTCGCCGACAACAACCGGTTTGCCGCCGGCCTCGGCCAGATCGATTGGCCGAAGATCGTCGCCACCTTGCGCGAGATCGGCTACGACGGCGCGCTGACCAATGAGTTCGTCGCGCCCGTCGACCGGACGCCGGCAGCCCCCTATCCCGACATGGTCGAGCGCAATCCGGTCGACATCTCGCCCGAGCAGCTGAAGTTCATCCAGGACCACGGCTCCAGCGTGCTCACCGAGAAATTCTACACCGACCAGATGCGCATCAACGCCGAAACGTTATTGCCGCTGATCAAGTAGCCGACTGCCTCTGGGAAATTCGCCCTTCCGCCCTGACCGGCGGCGGGGCTGGGGAAGAATATGCGTATCAAGTCCGTCCAAGCCTGGTGGATCCGCGTTCCGATCGAAGCCGCTCGGCAGCACCGCAGCGACTTCGGTCAGGTGACGACCTTCGACGCCGCCATCCTGCGCATCGAAACCGATGACGGGCTGGTCGGCTGGGGCGAAGGCAAGAACGCCGCCGGCAGTGCCGGCAGCTACGGTGCACTCGTCCACATGCTGAACCATGAGGTCGGGCCGCAACTGATCGGCCGCGATCCGGCGGACATCGGCGTCATATGGGAGATGCTCTACAATGGCGTGCGCCACGACAGCGCAGCGCGCGGCGGCCACGCCATGCCGCAACTGGCGCGGCGCGGCATGAGCATCGCCGCCATCAGCGCCGTCGACATCGCGCTGTGGGACATTCTTGGCAAATCGCTTGGCGTTCCGGTCTGGCGGCTGCTGGGCGGCCGCAAGTTCGATCGCATGCCGGCTTACGCGTCCGGCGGCTGGGCGGCTGCCGACGCCATCGGCGAGCAGTTGAAATCCTACATCGCCAAGGGCGGCTTCAAGGCGCTGAAGATGCGGGTTGGCGCCATGGATGGCGCGGCGCACATTTCGGCCGGCCGCGTGCGGGCCGCACGGCAGGCGCTCGGCCCCGATGTCGAACTGATGGTCGACGCGCACGGCACCTACACGGTGGCCGAAGCCAAGCGCTTCATCCATCTCGTCAACGATCTGGACCTCGCCTGGTTCGAGGAGCCTATCATCGCCGACGACAAGCCCGGCATGGCTGAAGTGCGGGCGTCAGGTGCCGTCCCGATCGCCACCGGCGAAAGCGAGGCGACACGCTATGCCTTCCGCGATCTCGCGGTGCTGAAAGCCGCCGACATTTTCCAGCCGGATCCCGCCTTCTGCGGCGGTATCAGCGAGGCGATGAAGATCGGCACCATCGCCAGCGCCTTCAATCTGCGCTTTGCACCGCATTTGTGGGCCGGCGCGCCCTGTTTTTTCGCAGGCTTGCATGTCTGCGCCGCCTCGCCGTCGAGTTTCACCGTCGAATATTCGCTCGGCGCCAACCCGATGATCCATGATCTGGTCGAAGAGACTGTCGAAGCCAGGGACGGCATGATAGCGATCCCGGAAAAACCGGGTCTGGGATTCACCATTTCGGAGCGGTTCCTGGAGGCGCACGCGCAACGCGGTTGACGATGAAAGAAAAGAACCTCCTCGCGGAACTCGCTGCCTACCTGTTCTCCCATTCGGACAAGGAGAGCGGCCGAACGCCTTCGGAACGCGAACTGGCGGAGCATTTCGCCGTCAGCCGCGGCCAGATCCGCGAGGCCCTGGCCATCCTGGAGGCCATGCGCATCGTCGAGCGCCGGGCCAAGTCCGGCATCTACATCGACACCAAGCAGGCCAGTGTGGAAGCCATGGCGCTTTTTGCCCGCGCGGGCCTGCCGCTCGATCCGATCCAGATCTACGAGACGGTCGAGTTGCGCAAGATCCACGAGATCAAGGCGGCCGAACTTGCCTGCTCGCGCGCCACCGAGGAGAATTTCGAGCGGCTGCGCGAGATCCTGAAAGCTTCGGAAGAGCGCATCGCCGCTGGCGAAGGCCTTGCCAGGGAAGACCGTGAATTCCACCTGGAGATCGTGCGCGCCACCAAGAACAGCGTCTTCCACAATGTCTGCAGCGTCTACTACATGATGGGCGAGCAGCGCCTGCCGATCTATTTCAACGACCCCGAGCGCAATGTGCGCTCGCATGCCGAGCATATCCAGATCTATGAGGCGCTGCTGCGCCGCGACGGCAATCTCGCCCAGGCGCTGATGAGCGCCCATCTGCAAGGGGCTGAAAGCTACTGGAAAGGCCTGATCGAAGGCCATGGCGAGGAACCTCAAAGCCCGGCACTCGAAAGAGCCTGACATGGCCCGCATCCTCACGACCCACCCCCTGCACCCGCGCGCCTCGGCCATGCTCTCGGGCGCCGGAGAACTCGTCGTCGCCTCCGCCATCGATCCGGCCACGCTGGCCGCCGAGGCGAGGAATGCCGACATCGTCATCGTGCGTGCATCGCTGCCGCCGGCGCTGTTCGAGGGTGCCTGGAAGCTGAGGGCGGCAATCCGCCATGGCGCCGGGCTCGACATGATCCCGATGGAAGCAGCGACGGCCGCCGGCGTGCTGGTGGCGAATGTGCCGGCGGTCAATGCCCGCTCGGTTGCCGAGCACGTCATGTTTGCGGCGCTCGCTTTGCTGCGCAACTTCCGCGTCGTCGACCGCGACCTGCGCGCCAAAGGCTGGCTCGCAGGCCGCGAGCACGCCAATGCCAACAGCGAGCTTGCCGGCAAGACGATCGGCATCGTCGGCCTCGGCGCCGTCGGCCAGGCTGTCGGCCACATCGCCGCGCACGGCTTCGACCTGAAGGTGGTGGCAACGACGCGAAGCATGCAGCCGGCGCCGGACAAGGTCGGCTTCCTGTCGATCGACGCGCTGGTCGAACAAAGCGACATCATCGTTCTGTGCTGTCCGCTGACGCCGGAAACGCGCGGCCTGATCAGCCGCGAGCGGATCGCCCGCATGAAGCCGCATGCGCTGCTGATCAACGTGTCGCGCGGACCGGTCATCGATGACGATGCGCTGATCGAGGCGTTGCAGAAACGCCGTATCGGCGGTGCCGCGCTCGATGTTTTTGCGACACAGCCGCTGCCGTCGAACCATCCCTATTTCGGCTTCGACAATGTCATCATCACGCCGCACATGGCCGGGATCACCGAGGAATCGATGATGCGCATGGGCGTCGGCGCGGCGGGCGAAGCCTTGCTGGTGCTGGCCAACAAGCTGCCGGTCAATCTGCGCAATCCGGAAGTGGTCGATCACTATCGGCGGCGGTTTCCGGCGAACCTGTGACGCATCGCGGTTTCGCCCCAATTTTCCGCGACGCTGAGGGTCATGTCCGATCCACGCCTCGCATCCCTGGTAGTCGTCGTCTGTTCGCTCTGCGCCATGCCGTCATTCGCGGCCGAAAGCAGTTATGTCTATTGCGACAACGGGCTGCGCTGCTTCAAGGCGCCGTGCCCGTCGAACAGCGCACTCGACCTTGCCACCGGGACGATCATCAAGGGCGTCTCGATCGACCCCAGCGGATTGCCGCAGGCCGACAAGGCGATAACCGATCTTTCCGACGCGCTTTATGCCGGCAAGATCGTCGTCAGGGGCTCGATCGAGCACCGCACCCACACCATCACCGGCGAGAAGTACAATCTGCCCTGGCTGGTCGCGACCCGTATCGTGCGGACCGCCAAGGACAGCGAACGCAAGCACTGTTCGTCGCACTGATAGGCGGTTCAGCCCTGGTCACGCGCCAAGCAGCTGCTCTATTTCGGCAGCAATCCGCAGCAGGCGCCGGTCATGCCCGTTGCGCGCCACCAGCATCAATCCGGCGGGCAGCGGAGTACCCGGCATCGGTATCGAGATCGCGCAGAGATCGAACTGGTTGGCAACCTGCGTGTTGCGCAGCAGCAGGCCCTCGGTGCGGTCGCGCAGCTCGGCGTCGTCAGCCATCGAGACGATGGTCGGCGCCGTCACCGGCGTGGTCGGCAGAGCCAGCACATCGACCGATGCCAGCCGCTCGTCCATGGCGGCGGCAAGTGCTGCGCGACGACGCATTGCCCTGATGTAGACAGGCGTCGGCAGCATTGCCGCCCGCGACAAAGGTCCGCTGACATGCGGGTCGACCGGCACCGACGCTCCTGTCGCCAGCCAGTCGGCATGCACTTCGGCCCCTTCCATCGCAGCGATCGAGCCACGCTTGGTCGCCGCGCGCAAATCGGCAAGCAGATCGTCGATCGATAGGTCGGCGATCCGCGCGCCTGTCTGCTCGATCTTGCCAAGGCAGCGGTCGAACGCGGTCGCCACCTCGCCTTCCGTCTCTTCGAAAAGGACGCCGCGCGGAATGCCTATGCGAAGCCCTGCAAGGGCAATCGGCATCAGCGCGGTCGGCACCTCGCCGGCCATCACGGCGTCGGCGGCGGCACACTGGGCGACGGTTCGGGCAAGCGGCCCGATCGAGTCCAGCGTGGCGGACAATGGGAACGCGCCGGCGAGCGGCACGCGTCGCGCTGTCGGCTTGAAGCCGATGACACCGTTGAGTGAAGCCGGTATGCGTATCGAACCGCCGGTATCGGAACCGATCGATATTTCGCTTGTCCCCTCGCCGACGGAAACGCCTGCGCCCGAGGAAGAGCCGCCCGGAATGCGACTGGCGTCCACGGCATTGCCGGGCGTGCCATAGTGCTGGTTGTCGCCGATCGCGGTGAAGGCGAATTCGGTCATGTTGGTCTTGCCGATAATAACCGCGCCGGCCTGTCGCAGCCGGCTGACAATTGCCGCGTCGCTTTGGGCGGGTGCCGCGGTCTTGCGCATCAGCGAACCGGCCGTGGTCGGCTCGCCGGCGACATCGAACAGGTCCTTGATCGAGACGATGGTGCCGTCGAGCGGCCCTAGCGTCACACTTGCCCGCTTGCGGGCATCGCTGGCATCAGCCGCGGCCCGTGCGGCTTCGGCATAGAGCTTCGTGAACACGTGCTCTTCGCCGGCACGGGCGGCGAGGCGCGCAAGAATGATTTCCAGATGATCACGAACGGATTGCATTTTCGGTGTCGGGCTCCGGACGCCTTGAACGTCTTAAGGGGTGCGGCCAGTGCATGGCTTGCCCAGACTTAACCCGGCGCAGGCAGTTTTGCACCCTGTCGAATACGAGGAAAAGCCCGATGCTCTACAAAGGCAGCTGCCACTGCGGCAAGGTGGCCTTCGAATTCAAGGCCGAACTGACCGGTGCCATCAGGTGCAATTGTTCGATCTGCACGCGCAAGGGCGCCCTGCTGTGTGCCATTCCGCATGAGACCTTGCGGGTCCTGGCCTGGGGCGACGATTTGGGCACTTACACATTCGGCAACCATGCCATCGCGCACCGGTTCTGCCGGGCTTGCGGCATCCATCCCTTTGCGGAGGATGTCCGCGAGGGCCGTGAACGCAGCGCCTATATCAACATTAACTGCGTGGCCGATCTCGACCCTTCGACGCTGTCGGTCTTCGATTTCGACGGGCGGTCCGCCTGACGCAATTCCAGGAAAAGTGCGCAGCGGTTTTCCGTCCGAAATTGCGCAGGAACCAATTACCTATCGATAGCCCGTCGCATCGGCGGGCTTGCCGGCGTCCTGAACCTCGGGAACATAACGCCAGGCGTCGGGCCGTGAGCCGTCGAGGTCGGTAAAGCCGTAGACCTGCGCCAGCCCGCCGCTGGACAGCGACTGTCCGTTCCAGCGCGAGCGGTCCGGATCCGCCGCCAAAGCCGCAACGGCGCGGCCGACGAAACGTGGTGTCTCGGAAATGACGAAATGCGGCACCTCAGCGGTGGCGTCGCGCCAATTGCCCTCGCTCACGCCAAAGGCTTCCAGCATCATCTCCGAACGCAGCCAGCCGGGCGTCAGCGACACGGACGTTGCGTCGTGTTTGGCGAGATCCTGGGCATGCGCCCATGCCATGCGCGTCACCGCGACCTTGGCGAGATCGTAGAATGGCGACAGCCGGTAGTGATCGGCATTGTATTCGGCCGTGCCGTCTGTGACCTCGACGAGCAGCCCGCCCGGACGTTCGATCAACAGCGGCAGCGCATGGTGCGCGGTGATCAGATGCGTGTCGATGCCGAGCCGCAGCATGCGCAGGCCATTGTCCAGATTGTGGTCCCAGACCGGTTTGTCCCACTCGAACAGTTTCTCGCCACCCCAGATGTCATTCACCAGTATGTCGAGCCGGCCTTGTTCGGTGCGGATGCGCTCGACCAGTTTGCGCACATCGTCGGCCACCAGATGATCGACCTGAACGGCGATGCCCTTGCCTCCGTTCGCCGAGACCAGTTCCGCTGTTTCCTCGATGGTTTCGGGCCGGGCATATTCGGATTGCTGGGCCCGCGTGCTGCGCCCGGTGACATAGACGGTGGCGCCGGCTGCGCCGAGTTCGATCGCTATGCCCCGTCCGGCGCCGCGCGTCCCGCCGGCGACCAGAGCAACTTTCCCTTGCAGCGTCATTGAACTCTCCCAAAAACGGACTCATCGATCCGACAAGGCTGGCTTGTGCTGTTCGCGCCATATATATAAATGATCATTCGGTTATATCGGGATGTCAAGATGACACGGCCAAAAACCCAGTCCGACGAGCAGGTGCTGGAGACCGCGCACCGGCTAATCCACGAGCATGGTCCCGAAGCACTCACCTTCGAGCGTCTGGCAAAGGCCTGCGGTCTCTCCGGTGCAACGCTGGTGCAGCGCTTCAAGAACAAGGCGCAGCTGAAACAGCGCACTTTGCTGCACGCCTGGGACGGTCTCGACGAGAACACCAGAAAGCTGGCAGCCACCGTTCCCAGAACCCCCACCGGTGCGGTCGCGTTGCTGGTGGCCCTGTCGCAATTCTATGGCGGCATCGAATCCTATGCCGAAGGCCTGCTTGTCCTACGCGAGGATCTGCGCGATCCCGTGCTCAGAGCGCGGGGTGCGGCCTGGAAGGCGTTCCTGTGCGACACACTTGCAGCCTGTTTTGCCAAGACGCCCAACCCGCCACGCGACATCGGCCTGCTGATGGCCTCGCATTGGCAAGGCTCGCTGCTGTGGTGGAGCTTTGACCCGGCGATCGAAGTGGCCGCCTATGTCGAGGACGGCCTGAACCGCTTCGTCGCAGCCATCACAACGGCGCCGGCCCGAAAACCGTGATGGTTCTTGGCGTCTCGGCTATGAATCCGATGCCGCTTTCAGCCGCGCCTTCAAGCGCGTCATCGGCTTGGCGCGCAGCCATCTCCGGGGCGAGGAACAGGCCGATATCCGCCAGGCCAGCTGACGCACAGGGTTTCGAACTCAGCTTGCCAAAGGCAGCAGCCAGTTCGGCGGTCCCGGCAGCTTTTGTGCCGGCTTTTCGCGATAGGAATTTTTTCTTGACTCGGTGACCTCAGCTATGCTACATTTCTGTCTATGGTGCTGATTTGCGCCAGTGACCCGCCGCACAGGCGGGTTTTTCGTTTGATGCTCCGTCCCTACGCCTGGCGAAGCTCCGAAGGAACCCGTTGACCCGAGTTCGTTGCCCTGACCGACGCATGGAGGCCGTGACGGACTGGCGATTCCAGGCTAAAGCAATTCCAGGAAAAGTGTGAAGCGGTTTTTCCGTCCGGAATTGCGTCAAAACAAAGAGATAGAGCGGTTCAACGTTTCCGTTAAACGATGAACTGCTTCAGAAAAATCCGCATGGTTTTCACCTCGCCCAAGACTGCCTTGCCGGCCTCGGAGGGTCCGCTCACCGACATCTTGCGCGGATTGCGGCTTGATGGCGTCGACTATGGCCGCTGCGAACTTTCGGAGCCATGGGCCGTGTTGTTTCCTGCCCAGAAGGCAGCACGGTTTCACTTCATTGGCCGCCGCGGATGCTGGCTGTTCTCGCCAGCCGGAGAATGGATTGAGCTGACACCCGGCGATGCGTTGCTCTTGCCGCGCGGCGCCGAGCATGTCGTTGCCAGCGCGCCTGGCATTCCTGCCGTGCCGATCGAAAGCTACACTGTCGAGCCTTTGCAGGACAATGTCTTCAATGTCTCCAATGGCGGCCACGGCCCGAAAATCTTGCTGTTTTGCGGCAGCATGCACTTCAACCTGGACGGATCGCACCCCTTGCTGGGCATGATGCCGGACATGATGCGCGCCAAGGAATTGATGGCTGGCGAGCCAGGTATTCCGCATCTGCTGCAAGCCATGGCCGGCGAGATCACCATGAACCGCGCCGGTTCCGGCGGCATGCTGGCGCGGCTGGCCGACGTACTGGCTGCAAGCATCATCCGTTCATGGGTGGAAAACAGCGGCGGCGACACCAGAGGCTGGATCGCGGCGATCAGGGATCGCGACATCGGCCGCGTACTTGCCGCCATTCATCTGCAGCCCGACAGGAACTGGACTGTCGAAGCGCTGGCGCGCGAAATGGGCGCCTCGCGATCGGCCTTCGCCGAACGCTTCACGGCCGTCGTTGGCGAAACACCGGCGAGATATGTCGCCCGGATACGCATGCACCAGGCGCGGCAATGGCTGATCGACGATCGGATGCGGGTTTCGGTGGTCGCCGCCAGACTGGGTTACGATTCCGAAGCGTCGTTCAGCCGGGCGTTCAAGCGCATCATAGGCATCGCGCCCAGCCACCTGCGCACCGTCGACGGCACCTCCGAAAACCGCTGAGACGATCCCGGATCCGCGGCCATGGATCGCAGGGTCTGGATGAATTGCCGGGTCTGGATGAATTGCCAAGCCTTCCGGACGCAATGCCATTGCCGGGCCACCCGCATGCAATAGCTTGCCATAACCAGGCAGCCAGCGGCCGGCGTCCAGTCGGGTCCGAAGAGGAGAACCATGCCAAATCATCTGAAGGTCATCGCACTCGCCGTCATGCTTGCGGTTCCCGGGCGCGCCTTTGCCCTCGAGGACAGCTACCTGCCGGCCGACAAGATCCCCTATGTGGCGGAAGTACCCGACCAGCCGCATCGTCTTGGCCCATTGTGGGGCGAGCGGGCCAAGGGTCCGGCAGGCACGTTGCTGAAGGTTCCCGGCAACTGGCGTGCACCGGTCCATGCGCACACCGCGGATTACCGTGCGGTGGTTATAAAGGGGCTGTGGGCGCACTGGCAGATGGATGGCGGCGAGGCGACCAAGGTCGAACTGCCTCCTGGATCCTACTGGACCCAGAAAGCCAATGAGATGCATGACGACGCCTGCGTCTCCGACACGGAATGCGTGATCCTGCTGATCAACGACACGCCCTACGAAACCTACTTCCAGAAATAGGCTGGGATGCGGCCTCACGCATGTCGCCCAAAAGTGACCTCGGTTTGGAGTGCGCCCCTGGGGGTGGACACTGATCAGGCTGCGGTTTTGCCCGTCTGCCGGATATGTTGATCCTCGAACTGTTGCGGGCTGAGATATCCCAGCGCCGAATGGAGCCTGCGTTTGTTGTAGACCTGGTCGATGAAGTGGGGAAGGTGCTCGGCAACCTCCTCGAAGGTTTCAAGCGCCATCGGATAGACCGCCTCGAGCTTCAGGGTCTTCATGAAGCTCTCCGCTTTGGCATTGTCATAAGGATTGCCCTTGCGGCCCATCGAGCCCGCCAGACCGTGGCCGGCGAGAAGCTGCCGGTAAGTCTCGGCGGCATATTGGGAGCCGCCATCGGAATGGTGAACGCAGCCTGGCGGAGGCTTTCTGCGCTCGATTGCGGCGCGCAAGGCGGCGCCCGTCAGGCGAGCATCGATGGCGCGGCTGATGGCGTAGCCGACGATCATGCGCGACCAAACATCGAGAATGATGGCGACGTAGACGAAGCGGACCGGTAGCGCGACATAGGTGATGTCGCCGACCCAGAGTTGGTTCGGACCGGTCGGGACGATGTCCTTTGCCAGATTGGGGAAGATCGGACTGTTGTGATTGCTGTCGGTCGTGGCGACGAACCGGCGTCTGACCTTCGGTTGCAGGTCGTGATCGCGCATCAGGCGGCGGATCTTCTTGTGGTTCACCACAAAGCCTTGCTGGCGCAAGGCCGCGCTCACGCGGCGATAGCCATAAAACTCGAATTCGTCGCAGATCGCGAACATCGTCTCAACGATAGCGGTGTCATCGGCCGGCCATTGCGGACGGTCATAAAAGGTCGAACGCGCCAGATCCATCAGCCGGCATCCTTCGGCGACGGAGAGGCCGGGGGGCCGATGATGGCGGATGTAGTCCCGCTTTTCGGCCGCGGAGCGCTTTTCAGAGCCCCCTTTAGAAACTCCAGCTCCAGAGCCTGCTTGCCGACCAGCCGCTCAAGCGCGGCGATCCGCGCCTCATATTCCGTGATCAGAGTGGCCGAAGCCGTATCTTCATCGAAGCCGCCTGCCTCATACTTGCCAATCCAGACACCGATCAGGGTGCGGGTGATGTCATGCCGTTTCGCCAAACTGTGCAGCGTCTCGCCCGACAGGTATTCCTGCACGACCTGACGCTTGAACGTGATGCTGTAGCTACGATGTCTTGCCATGGTTCTCTCTCCGAAAACCCGACAGCCATGGTCAATTCCTCAGGACGATCTGTCCACCCCCAGGGGCGCACTCCAATTTTGGGAGAACGACATGCACAAAAACAAAGACCTAAAGCGCGTCGCATGAATCCGTTTCAGCGCGACGCGCTTTATGAGGCGTGTCGCAAGCTGACGCCGCTGCCCTTGTCGAACAGCACCACCTTGTCGGGGTTCCAGGCAAAGCGCACCGCCTGCTCGATGGCGACGTCGGTCCTGGCCGGCACGGTGGCACGCAGTGTCGCGTCGCCGACGCGCAGCGTCAGGATCTTTTCGACGCCGTGGTTCTCGACGTCGTGAACATGCGCCTCGACCGGCGCGCCGCTCTCGAGATAGACGTCCTCGGGACGAATGCCGAAGACGAGCGGGCGACCGTCGGTCGCCCCGCCCGCTTTGGCTCCCCCCGAAAAAGGCAGTTCGAAGTTCAACGGAGCCATCACCGCGCGGCCGTTCACAAGCTTGCCGTCGATGAGGTTCATCGGCGGCGAGCCGACGAAGCTCGCCACATAGGTATCGCGCGGATTGTTGTAGATCTCGTGCGGCGTGCCGGTCTGAACGATGCGGCCATGGTTGAGCACGCCGACCTTGTCGCCCATCGACATCGCCTCGATCTGGTCGTGGGTGACGAACAGGAAGGTGGCGCCGAGCTGCATCTGCAGGTTCTTCAGTTCAGTCCGCAGCGCCTCGCGCAGCTTGGCGTCGAGCGCAGACAGCGGCTCGTCCATCAGGAACACACGCGGCTTGCGCACGATGGCGCGGCCGATCGAGACGCGCTGCATCTCGCCGCCGGACAGCCGATCCGTCTTGCGGTCGAGCAGGTGCTCGATCCGCAGCGTACGGGCGGCACGGTCGACGCGATCCTTGATCTCGGCGTCGGGCAGCCGGCGAATTTTCGGCTTCAGCGGGAATTCGAGATTTTCGCGCACCGTGTAGCGCGGATAGAGCGAGTATTGCTGCAGCACCAGCGCTACGTCACGCTCGGCCGCACCCCAGTCGGCGACGTCGACGCCGTCGATGAAGACCTGGCCTTCGCTCGGCTTTTCCAGGCCCGCGATAAGCCGCAGCGTCGTCGTCTTGCCGGCGCCCGTCTCGCCCAGCAGCACGAAGAACTCGCCATCGGCAATATCGAGATCGAGCCCGGTGAGCGCAGTGTGGTTGCCGAAAGTCTTCGAGATGTTCTTGAGCTGGATATGGGCCATGTCTATCGTCCCGATCTCTTTTTCGAGGGCGTCTGCCCTCCGCTATAGCTCCGGGCGTTCGATTGTTCGAAAGGCCAAGTCATTGGCCTTTCGTGTCCTTCAGCCATCACAATCTCACTCCCAGCGACTTGCCGCTTGCCGTGTCGAAGAAATGCGCTTGGGCCGGATCGATCCTGGCGAACACCTTCTGGCCGGGACCGGCGACGAAGCCGCTCTTGGTGCGTGCGCGCAGCATCTTTGAGCCGACCTTGAGATCGACAATGTCGAAGGAGCCAAGCGGCTCGACGATCTGCGTCTCGACCGGCAAAAACCCCTCCGTCGCCTCGCGGCGGATGAGAACGCCTTCCGGCCGGATGCCGAGCGCGAGCTGGCCGCCTGCATGGCCGTTGAGCTTCGACAGCAGCGCCCGCGGGAACTCGAAGCCGGCGGGAGCCCCGCCGACCGTCACCGAGACCGAGGACGCCGTCTCGGCGACTGCCGCATCGGCGACGTTCATCACCGGACTGCCGACGAATTGCGCCACGAACAGATTGGCCGGGTGCGAATAGACCTCGTCGGGCGAGCCGACCTGCTGCAGCACGCCTTCATGCATGATGACGATGCGGTCGGCGAGGCTCATCGCCTCGACCTGGTCGTGCGTCACATAGATGGTCGTCGACCCTTGCTTGATGTGCAGCCGCTTGATCTCGGCCCGCATCTCCTCGCGCAGCTTGGCGTCGAGCGCGCCGATCGGCTCGTCCATCAGCATGGCCTTCGGCCGCCGCACCAGCGCCCGGCCAATGGCGACGCGCTGCATGTCGCCACCCGAGAGCGCCGATGGCTTCTTGTCCAGCAGATCGGTGATCTGCAGCGTCTTGGCGACGGAGCGAACCTCGCTGTCGATCTCCGTCTTGCTCTTGCGCGTGGCGCGCAAGGGGAAGGCGATGTTCTCGTAGACGCTCATATGCGGATAGAGCGAGAACGACTGGAAGACCATGGCAATGTCGCGGTCGGCGGCCTTTAGATGCTGGATCGGTTTGCCGTCGATGAGGATGTCGCCCTCGTCGATCGTTTCCAGCCCGGCGATGGCCCGCAGCGTCGTCGTCTTGCCGCAGCCCGACTGGCCGAGCAGAACGATGAACTCGTTGTCGGCGATCTTGAGGTTCAGGTCCTTGATGACCTGGACGGCGCCGAAGAATTTCTGGACGCCGCGAAGCTCGATCTGGGTCAATGCTGTGCTCCCGGATTGCGCACCTGGCCGGTACCGGCCTTTTCCTCAGGCGCGATCTTGGAGGTGACGTTGAAGCCGACCAGCCCGATCAGGATGATGGTCAGGCCATATGTGTGCAACAACAGGTTCCAGGGCTGGCAGAGTGCTATGATGCCGAGCACCATCAGCACCTGCGAACCGGGCTCCAGATATTTCTGGTTGATGGCACGAAAGCTCATTTGCGAATCGCTCCGAAGGACATGCCGCGCAGCAGATGGTTGCGGAGCAGGAACGTGAAGATCGCGACCGGCAGCAGGAATAGAAAGGTTCCGGCGGCGATCACCGTCCAGTCCGGCAGGCCCGAGCCGACCTGGCTCGGGATGAAGGGCGGTGCGGTCTGGGCGCGGCGGTTGGTCATGATCAGTGCGAAGGCATATTCGTTCCACGCGGTGATGAAGCAGAACACCGCGGTGGCGGCGATGCCGGTGGCCGCCTCGGGCAGCACGATCTTGAAGAAGGCCTCCATGCGCGTGTAACCGTCGACCAGGGCCGCCTCTTCATACTCTTTCGGTATCTCATCCATAAAACCCTTCATCAGCCACACCGAGAAGGATAGGTTGAAGGCGGTGTAGAGGATGATCAGGCCCACATGCGTGTCGTTGAGGCCGACCGCCCGGTACATCAGGAACATCGGGATCGCCACCACCACCGGCGGGAGCATGCGTGTCGACAGGATGAAGAAGAGCAGGTCAGCCTCCCCCTTCACCTTGAAGCGCGAAAAGCCATAGGCGGTGAAGGTGCCCATGCCGACCGCCAGCACCGTGGAGGTGATGGCGATGATCAGCGAGTTCATGAAGCGGCTCGGATAGCCGGACCATTGCACCTGGCCCTTGCCGTCGCGCACGATCTTTTCACCGCCGTCGAAGACGACGCGCTCCCACCAGGGCGCTGCCGCATACTCTTCCGGCGTCGGCGCGCTGCGCAGTTGCGAGCGCTTGGTGAACAGTTTGACGAAGGGCGATATCTCCGGCTGGAACACCACCGTCGGCGGGATGGTCGTGGCAAGATTGCGCGGCTTGAACGCCGTCGAGGCGATCCAGTAGATCGGCGCCAGGAAGATGATCGTCACCAAAAGGACGACGACGATGGCGACGCGATTGAAGGCGATTTCGGAAGAAGTGCGGACGGCGGCCATCTCAGCGCTCCTTCACCTTGTTGAGGTATTTGACGTAGATGTTGGTGATAGCCAGCACCATGATCAGCACGATGTAGGCAAGCGCGCAGGAGCGCCCGGTCTGCCATTCCTGGAACGCCATCTTGTAGAGCCGGATCGAGATCACCTCGGTGGTTGGCTGGCTGGTCAGGATGTAGGCGAGATCGAAGGTCTTGAACGCCTCCATGGTGCGGAAGATGATCGCGATCATCAGAATCGGCGCGACCAGCGGCAGCGTAATGCGAAAGAAGGTATAGAACGAGCCGGCGCGGTCGATCGCCGCCGCCTCGTAGAGGTGCTTCGGCACTGCCGACAGGCCGGCAAGCGACAGCAGCATGACGAAGGGCGACCACATCCAGATGTCGGTGATGGCAACCGCGTAGAGCGCCATGTCAGGGTTGGACAGCCACTCGAAATTGCCGAGGCCGAGTGCATAGTTGATGACACCCCATGACGGATCATAGAGCAGTTTCCAGAACAGACCGACGACGGCCATCGACAGCATCATCGGCAACAGCAGCAGTGTCGTCAGCAGGCCCTTCAGCGGGATATCGCGGTTGAGCAGCAACGCCACGCCAAAGCCGACGATGACCTGACCGACCACGGAGACGATGACATATTTGGCGGTGATGGCGAAATTCGACCAGATGAACGGGTCGTTCAGCAGTTCGCGGTAATTCTGCAGTCCGACGAAATTGGCCGCCGCCGGGCTCGACGCGCGAAAGTCGGTGAACGAATAGCCGAGCGAATAGAGCAGTGGAAAGATGTTGAAGACGATCAGGAAAACGATCGTCGGAATGATGAAGAGATTTCGGATCGTGAGATCGCTCATGCCGCGGGTGGCGGAGCGCGAGTTGGGATCCAGCGTGGTCATGACTGCAGTGGCCAAGGCCAGTTCCTTCCTTGAGAAAAGAAAACGGAAGGGGTGGGCTCCCACCCCTTCCGAGCGTTAGTACCGCTTACTTCACGCGGTTGTACTTCTTGAACGTCGCGTTCCAGTCCGCGGCGAGCGAATCGAGCACTTCCTTGGCCGTGCCCTGATTGCCGGTGATGTACGGATAGACGCGTTGGTTCATCGCGATGAGCAGCTCGGCATATTCCGGCGTCGCCCAGAAGTCCTTCACCTTGAACATGGTTTCGTAGAAAGCCTTGTTGTAAGGCGTGGCGTTCTGGAATTCAGGCGACTCGAGCACCTTGGCACTTGCCGTGTAACCGCCGAGTTCCGCCCACTTCTTCTGCGTCTCGTCTTTGATGAACCATTCCAGGAACTTCATCGCCTCTTCCTTGTTGTTGGAATAGGAGATGACGGAGATGCCCTGGCCGCCGAGCGCGGCGAACTGGTCGCCGTTCGGGCCGGCAGGGTTGGCGAAGAAGCCTGTGTTCTTGGCATTCGGGTTCGAGGCTTCGTTGATGAGCGCCGGGAAGAAGGCGAAGTAGTTCATACTCATCGCAGCCAGATTCTCGGTGATCGCCTGGTTGTCCTCGATGAAGAAGCTCTTGGCCCAACCAGGAGGTGTGAAGGAATAGAGTTCCTTGTAGACCTCGAGCGCCTTGACGTTCTGATCGGAGTTGATGATCCCGTCGACCTTGTAAGTGGCATAGTCGCCAAGTTCGCCGCCGTAGGAGAAGATGGCGTTCTCGACGCCCATAACCAGGGCATCATATGAATTGTCGGTGTAGATGGCGACGCCGTAGCGCTTCTGGTCGGGACGGTGGAAGAATTCGGCAATGTCGCGCAGCGCCTTGAAATCCTTCGGCACGCCGAGATCGTAGCCATACTTGGCCTTGAACGCTTCCATTTCCTTGGGGTCCTCGAACCAGTCCTTACGGTAGGACCAGCCGACTGCGTCACCCTCGGCCGGGATCGACCAGTACTTGCCGGAGGCCGACGGATATTCTGCGTAGTACTTGACAGTCGCCGGCGCCATCACCTCCTTCAAATTATGCTTGTTGAAGAAGTCGGTAAGGTCGACATAGTGGCCCGCCTCGGATGCGGCACCGATCCACTGCGAGTCGCCGACCACCATGTCGTAGGCGCTGCCCTTGGCGTTGAACTCGGTGAATGCCTTGGTCTGGAAGTCGGACCAAGGTGTGGTTTCGACCGTGACCTTCACGCCGGTCTCGGCCTCGTAAAGATTGACGAGTTCCTGCAAATAGTTCGCCGGATCCCATTCCGCCCAGAATATGGTGAGTTCTTTGTCCTGCGCGTAAACGGACGTTCCGCAGGCAAGCGTTAAGCCGATACCAGCAAGTGCGCTGGTCACTAACTTGCGCATAATGATTTCCTCCCTTGTGCGCGTTCTACCTTATCGTGCGAGCCGGCAACGGGGCCGGCCCTGGTAGTTCCTCCCGTGATCGCACCTTCCCGGTTTCGAGCCTCCTCGCCCCTGCCGGAAAATGGATCGCAGCCCTCACTTTCGATCCGCTTTTCTGATCCAATCTGGTATTACCAATTTTGCATGCACGTCAAGCCCTTTCTTGACAGCTTGACGTGGTCATTGCCATCGGATTCCGGCTTTATCTGCCTGTTTTACCAAGATTTTCCTACTCAGTGATATGATTGGGTATTGTCCGACACCCCACTCAACGGCTAAGATCAGTAGCGTGCATGCCAATCTGGTCGAACCAGATAGGCTCTATTTCATGACTGCCTTCGGATCGGGGCTGCCTCCTTCATCGATCGATTCCGCGACTGCCGCACGCACCAGCGCCCCGGCTGCCCACTGTGCGACCGCCCTCGTCCGGCGGCTGTCCAGTCCCCAGATATCCTTGAGCACAATCAGCACCTCGACGCCGAAGATCAGCGACAGCGCCTGCGCCAGCCGCTTGAAGTCGCGCGGCGGCAAACGGCCCTCGAGCGGCGCGATCGCATCTTTCAGCAAGTCGATGCGGTGGCCGCGCGTAAAGGCGGGCTCGCCGCCCAGCGTGCCGGCCTGACGCCGCGCCCATTGATCGAGCGACAGCTTCAGTGCTGCCTTGAACGTGGCCTCGAAGGCCTCGATGCGCGGCATGGCCGTATCGAACAGCTCCGCGACCCGGCGCTCGGCATCGGCGGAGGTCGATTGCCAGGTGAGGATTGGCCCCAGCCCCTCGTCGACGACGGCCTGCACCAGTGCCGACTGGCTCGGGAAGTAACGATAGGCGGTGGCACGGGAAACCTCGGCCGCCTCGGCGACCTCGCTGACCGAGGGCGTGACGCCCGCCTGCATCAGCCTTGTTGCCGTCTCCAGCATCAGCCGTTTGGTCCGCGCGCGCGGACCACGTTCGGGCACCGGGCCGGTTGCCCGTTCAGCGTCGTCGCTCGCAGCGGATTGTTGACGTGAGACATTCATGCCAATACGATACGCGCGTCTCAAAAATTTGCAATGGTGTCCGCATCGTCGAGTGGCCCGGGCAATGAGCAATGGGGGCGGCATCGCGCCTGCCAGGATCGGGGGAGCGCAAATGAAGCGTATTTATGTGGTGGGTACCGCGGACACGAAGGGCGAGGAGCTCGCCTTCCTGGCCGATGCGATCACTGCTGCGGGCGCCATCGTTTGCCGTGTCGATGTCGGAACGCGCGACGCAACCATCCCCGTCGATATCGGCGCTATGGAAATCGCCGACCATCATCCCGGCGGCCGTGACGCCGTGCTCGGCGGCAATGACCGTGGCGCCGCGGTCGCCGCGATGGGCATCGCCTTCGCCCGCTTTGCCCCATCGCGCAACGACGTCGCAGCCATGATCGGCATCGGCGGCGGTGGCGGCACATCGATCATCACGTCGGGCATGCGCGCCCTGCCGCTCGGCTTGCCCAAGATCATGGTCTCGACGCTCGCCTCCGGCGATACCGCACCCTATGTCGATGTCTCCGACATCATCATGATGCCAGCGGTGACCGACATGGCCGGACTGAACCGGCTCTCCCGTGTCGTGCTGCACAATGCCGCCCAGGCGATCGTAGGCATGACAACCAAGCCGGCGCCGCCACCCGACGGCAAACCATCGATCGGCCTCACCATGTTCGGCGTCACAACGCCTTGCGTGACCGCCATCGCCGACCAGCTCCGTTCCAGATATGACTGCATGGTCTTCCACGCCACCGGCACCGGCGGCCGCAGCATGGAAAAGCTGGCCGACAGCGGCTTGCTGTCCGGTATCGTCGACATCACCACGACCGAAGTCTGCGATCTGCTGTTCGGCGGCGTGCTGCCGGCGACTGACGATCGTTTCGGCGCCATAGTTCGCACGGGGCTGCCCTATGTCGGCTCCGTCGGCGCGCTCGACATGGTGAACTTCTGGGCGCCTTCGACCATTCCGGACCACTATCGCGGGCGGCTTTTCTACGAGCACAATCCCAATGTCACGCTGATGCGCACCACGGCGGACGAATGCCGTGCGATCGGCGAATGGATCGGCACCAGGCTCGCCCGCTGCGGAGGGCCGGTGCATTTTCTCATCCCGGAAAAAGGCGTCTCGGCGCTCGACATCGACGGCGGCGCCTTCTTCGACCCGGAAGCCGACGCCGTTCTGTTCGAAGCCATCGAGCGCACCATCCAGCCCAACGGCAAGCGCCGCGTGACACGCCTACCGCTGCATATCAACGACCCGGAATTCGCAAAGGCTGCAACATCGGCCTTCCTCGACATCGCCAGACAGTGAGAGATCTCAAAAAATGCCCGCCATACCGCGCAAGGACATATTGAAGAAATTCAGGGGGATGATCGACAAGGGCGTGCCGATCGTCGGCGGCGGCGCCGGCACCGGCCTGTCGGCGAAAGCCGAGGAGGCCGGCGGCATCGACCTCATCATCATCTACAATTCCGGCCGCTACCGCATGGCCGGGCGCGGCTCGGCCGCTGGCCTGCTCGCCTATGGCAATGCCAACGAGATCGTCAAGGAGATGGCCTATGAGGTGCTGCCGGTGGTCAGACACACGCCTGTGCTGGCCGGCGTCAACGGCACCGACCCGTTCGTCATCATGCCGCTGCTGCTGGCCGAGCTGAAGACCATGGGCTTTTCCGGCGTGCAGAATTTTCCCACCATCGGCCTGTTCGACGGCAGCATGCGGCAAAGCTTCGAGGAAACCGGCATGGGCTTCGGCCTCGAGGTCGACATGATCGCCGAGGCGCACAAGCTCGACCTCTTGACCACGCCCTATGTCTTCAACCCCGACGAGGCCCGCGCCATGACCAAGGCCGGCGCCGACATCATCGTCGCCCATATGGGCGTGACGACCGGCGGCTCGATCGGCGCCACCTCAGCCAAGTCGCTCGACGACTGCATCGTCGAGATCGACGCCATCGCCAATGCCGCGCGCTCGGTGCGCAAGGATGTCATCCTGCTTTGCCATGGCGGGCCGATCTCGATGCCGGACGACGCCCGTTACATCCTCTCCCATGCCAAGGGTCTGCACGGCTTCTATGGCGCTAGCTCGATGGAACGGCTGCCGGCGGAAGCCGCGATCGCCAAACAGACGGCCGATTTCAAGGCGGTGACACTTGGTGGCCAGAAGACCACGAAGAAAAAAGAAGGGATGAAAGAGATGACCGACAAGAGCAAAATGTTTGTCTACCCGAAGGACGTCAGCGCCTTCGGTTTCGACTGGGGAAAATTGGCGCTGACGGTGGCGCCGGAGGTGAATGGCGCAACCCGCTTTTCCGGCGGCGTGGTCGACCTGCCCTCCGGCAAGGGCCACACGCGCCACAACCATCCGGGCGCGGAAGAAATCATCTTCGTCATCTCCGGTCATGGCGAGCAGATGGTCGAGGACGAAAAGGGCAATCCGGTGGTGGCAGAAGTCGGCCCCGGCTGCACCATCTATGTGCCGGAAAGCCGCTTCCATTCGACGCTCAACACCGGTGACGGGCCGATGCAGCTTTTCGTCGTCTATTCGCCGGCCGGGCCTGAACTGGTTTTGCGTGAGCTGCCGGATTTCAGGCTGATCCCGCCGGGGCAGTGATGAACTTGTTCAAGGGTAGCGCTGCCCCTCATTGTCCTGCCGGACATTTCTCCCCGTATAGTGACGGGGAGAAAGACGCAGTCATCGGCGCTTCGCCAATTTTCAACGCCACCAAATAGGTGCCGAGGGCGCGGCTGCCCCTCTTCTCCCCGTCACTATACGGGGAGAAGGTGCCGGCAGGCGGATGAGGGGCAGCGCCCGCCTTCGTCCTAAAGAGTACCACCCCTGTTCCAGCCCCGACCCCGGTCGCCGAACATCGCATAACCAGCATCCGTCACCGCCAGCGTGTCCTCCAGCTTGATGAAGCCCCGCGTCGGGTGAAGCATGGTTGTCTCCACCGACAGCACCATGTTCCTTTCCAGCGGCTTGGCCGCATAGGTGCCTTCATAGGTCACCGGGTGGTTGGTCATCAGGAACGGCGCCTCGTGCGTGATCAGGCCCATGCCATGGGCGAAGAAATCCGTGTAGGCCGCGACCTTCGAAGCCTTCAGCACGCCCTCGGCATGGGAAATCATGTCGCCGCCCAGCGTGCCCGCTTTGACTTTTGAGAAGGCCGCCTGCTGCACCGTCTCGACCTCGGCCAGCAGATCTTCCAGTTCGGCATCCGGTTCCCCGAGAATGCCCATCCGGCAGAGGTCGCCGATATAGCCGTGATAGTTGCCGCCGGAATCGATTGACAGCACCTCGCCTTGCTTCCACGCCTGCGGCGAGGCGGCGCGGTTGTGGCTGGAGCCCAGCGTCAGCAGGCAATATTCGAAATGGATGCCGCGATTGGTTTCCTCGCGCCGCAGCTGTTCGATGATCTCGCCCTTGGTCGTGCCTTCGCGCGCCCAGGCTATGGTCGCCAGCATGGAATCGGTGATCAGTTCAGAGGCCGTGCGCAGCTTCTCCAGTTCGGCATCGGTCTTGATGGCGCGCATGCGCTCCAGCATGTCGGTCGCATCGATCAGCCTGGCGTCCGGCAACGCCTTGCGGATCAGCGTATAGGCGTCCGACGGCAGGAAGCCGGGCTCGATGCCGATGCGCGCGCCCGCCTTGCCGATCTTCTGCAGATGCTCGACCGCAAGGTTGGCGGCGTCGAGCGTGCCCCAGCAGGCGGCGTGCAGCGTCGGCGTCCAGAACGGGTTGTTCTGATGCTCGCCGCCCTCCATGCGGTTGCCGATATAGGCGGCATGGTCCGGCCCGCCCTTTTCGTACACCATGATCGGCAGGTATCGGCTGTGGCCGATCGCATCCATGGCGGCGAAGAAAATGAACTTGTAGCCGCCCAGCAGGTATTGCGTGTTGTGCTTGGAGGTGGCGAGCAGCACATCGATGCCGGCCTCCTCCATCAGCCGGTCGACCCTTGCCTGGTCGAACGGGATATTGCCGACCGCATTCTTGCCCGGAGCAATGTTCATCTGTCTCTCCCTGAATAGCCGGATCGCCGCTGTTCCGCTCCCGATCCCTTGGCAGCGGTCAAATCTGCACCATTTTGCCCGTTCTGGTCCAGCCAGAAACAGATGAAATGTCGCCTCTCTATGTTTCTGTGTTGTCATTCGTCACATATTCAATCAATCTGGTCCTACCAGAATGATCAAATTGAGCCACGCCCTCCAAACTGGTCCAGCGGACGAAAATTTCAAAGCCAAGCGAGGATGCGCCAATTCCGTCTCTGGCGAAACCCTCGGCAAGGCTCATAATCGCCGCCGCAAGGATGCCGGTGGGCTTGCCGGCGTCTGAGGGGTATTGGCGCACCCGACCGGGTCGCGGAGAGGACGGAGTTCGATCATGTCAGGTTTCACGATTTCCAGACGCACGATGCTTGCCGGCTCGGCAATGCTGCTGGCCTCCACCGCAATGCCGGCACCGGGCTGGGCGCAGACGCCAAAGAAGGGCGGGCGGCTGGTGCTTGCCGCCGATTCCGAACCGCGCAACCTCAACCCGGCGATCGTCGCCTCCAACGGCGTCTTCTTCATCTCCAGCAAGATCGTCGAAACGCTGGCCGAAGCCTCCTTCGACGGCAAGGACGGTCTCGCGCCACGGCTGGCGCTGAGCTGGGAAGGTGCCGCCGACGGGCTCTCGGTGACGTTCAAACTGCGCGACGGCGTCAAATGGCATGACGGCAAGCCGTTCACCTCGGCCGACGTCGCCTTCTCGGCGCTGCAGATCTGGAAGCCGCTGCAGAATCTCGGCCGCACTGTGTTCAAGGATCTGGCCAGCGTCGACACCCCCGACGATCTCACCGCCGTGTTTAAGTTCGCCAAGCCGACGCCGTTCCAACTGATCCGCAACGCGCTGCCGGCGCTGAGCAGCGTGGTGCCGAAGCACATCTATGAGGTCGGCAAGATCGCGGAAAACCCGGCCAACAACGCGCCGATCGGCACCGGACCGTTCAAATTCGGCGAGCACAAGGCCGGCCAATATTACCGGCTGACGAAGAACACCGATTACTGGGGCAAGGACGAGCCCTATCTCGACGAGATCATCTATCAGGTGCTGCCGGATCGCACGTCAGCGGCGAGCGCGCTGGAGGCTGAAGAGATTCAGCTGGCGGCCTTTTCCGCCGTGCCGCTGGCCGACCTCGACCGCATCTCCAAGGTGCCGGGCCTGAAGGTGATTTCCAAGGGCTATGAAGGGCTGACCTATCAGCTTGTCGTCGAGATCAACCATCGCCGCAAGGAACTGGCCGACGTCAAAGTGCGCCAGGCGATCGCGCATGCCATCGACAAGGATTTCGTCGTCAAGACGGTGTTCCTCGGCTATGCCGCGACCGCCACCGGTCCGGTGCCGAAGAATGATCCGCAATTCTACACCGCCGACGTGCCGACCTATGCCTTCGACGTCGCCAAGGCCAACGCGCTGCTCGACGAGGCCGGCTACAAGAAAGGCCCAGACGGCAAGCGCTTCACGCTGAAATTGCTGCCCGCGCCCTATTTCAACGAGACTAAGCAGTTCGGCGACTATCTGCGCCAGGCGCTCGCCGCCGTCGGCATCGACGCTCAGCTGGTCAACAACGACTCGGCCGCGCACATCAAGGCGGTCTACACCGACCACGCCTTCGACCTCGCAGTCGGCCCGCCGGTGTTCCGCGGCGATCCGGCGATCTCGACCACCATTCTGGTGCAGAGCGGCATTCCGGACGGCGTGCCGTTCTCCAACCAGGGCGGCTACAAGAACGACGCGCTCGATGCGCTCATCGCCAAGACATCGGAGACGCTCGACGCATCAGCCCGCACCGACCTCTACAAGGAATTCCAGAAGGAGGTGGCCACCGACCTGCCGCTGATCAACGTCGCCGAATGGAGTTTTATCAGCGTCGCGCGCGACACGGTCGGCAACATCGCCAACAACCCGCGCTGGGCGGTGTCGAACTGGGCGGACACGTATTTGGAATCGTGACAGAATTGCGCGGATGAGAGTTCGCGAAATCATAGTAGGCATTGAGCCCTACGAGGCCCCCCTCTGTCCTGCCGGACATCTCCCCCTCAAGGGGGGAGATTGGCTGGCCGCACCGTCGGCTGATTTTCCTGCAGCGTCGAACATTGGCGAAACCATAAATGACTTCCGATCTCCCCCCTTGAGGGGGAGATGTCCGGCAGGACAGAGGGGGGCGCTCAGGCGCGACATCTCTCTTGGGCGACTCAGTGCCAAGCCTCCGACGCCCCCATGACCCGCGCCCTCACGCTCATCCGCCGTCGCCTCGTCGGCAGCATCTTCGTGCTGCTGATCGTCGTCGTCGGCACCTTCCTGCTGCTCGAAGCTGCCCCCGGCGATGCGGTCGATGCCTATATCGTCTCGACCGGTGGCGACGCCGGCATGATCGAGTTGTTGCGTCATCGCTGGGGTCTCGACCAGTCGGAGCTGACGCGGCTCGCCAATTACCTCTGGGCACTGCTGCATCTCGACCTCGGCCAGTCGGTGACCTTCTCCAGGCCGATCCGCGACGTGATCCTCGAACGCCTGCCCAACACGCTGCTGTTGATGGTCAGCGCCACCGCGCTCTCCTTCGGGCTCGGCTCGGCACTCGGCATCTATGCCGGCGCACGGCCAGGCAGTTTCCGCGACCGCTTCCTGTCGATCGGCTCGCTCGCGCTCTATGCCGTGCCGGGTTTCTGGCTCGGACTGGTGCTGATCGTCGTCTTTGCCGTCGACCTCCGCTGGCTGCCGATCGGCGGCATCGAAACCCTGGCCTCTGACAAGACCGGCCTTGATCGCGCAGCCGACATCGCCGTCCATCTCGCCCTGCCCGTTTCCGCCCTCGGCTTCATCTACCTGGCGCTCTATCTGCGCATGATGCGCGCCGGCATGGCCGAGGTCTGGCGGCAGGATTTCGTCCTGGCCGCACGCGCCAAAGGATTGTCACGCCGCCGCATCGTGCTCGCCCACGTCGCCCGCAATGCACTGCTGCCGCTGGTCACCATGCTCGGCCTGCAGTCGGCGCAGATGCTCGGCGGCAGCGTCGTCATCGAGAGCGTTTTTTCCGTGCCCGGCCTCGGCCGGCTGGCGCAGGAGGCGGTCGCCTCCCGCGACACGCCGCTTCTGCTCGGCATTATCCTCACCAGCGCAGTCCTGGTCCTTGTCATCAATTTGCTCGTCGACATCGCCTACGCCTTCCTCGATCCGCGCGTAGGCGCCAGCGAGGCCGGCGCATGAGCCCGCTCCGCCGCTTTCTGCGCACGCCCGAGGCGGTCGCCGGCGCCATTCTCCTGGCGGCGCTGATCGCCATGGCGCTGTCGGCGCCGCTGCTGTTCCCAGGTGACCCGCAGGCGATCGCCGGACCGGCGCTGCTGCCGCCGTTCCAGGACTGGTCGCTGCCGCTCGGCACCGACCGGCTTGGCCGCGACGTACTGGCCGAGCTTTTCCACGGCGCCCGCACATCGCTGGCTGTCGGGCTCGCGGCTGCGGCCGCCGCACTTGTCGTCGGCGCCGTGGTCGGCACATTGGCCGGCTTTGCCGGCGGCCTCGTCGACGAGGTGCTGATGCGCATCACCGACGCCTTCCAGACCGTGCCGAGCTTCCTGCTGGCACTGGCCTTCGTCAGCGTCGTCGGACCGTCGCTCGGCGTCGTCGTGATTGCCATCGCGCTCGGCACCTGGACCGGACCTGCTCGGGTCGCCCGCGCGGAAGTCCTCTCCATTCGCGAACGCGATTATGTCGCCGGGGCCAGGGTCATCGGCATGCACCCGCTGGCGATCGCCTTTCGCGAGGTGCTGCCCAATGCCCTGCCGCCGGTGCTGGCGATGTCGTCGGTGATCGTCGCCGCCGCGATCCTCACCGAGGCGGCCTTGTCCTTCCTCGGCCTGGGCGACCCCAACCGGGTCACCTGGGGCGGAATGATCGCCGAAGGCCGCGCTGTCCTGCGTACCGCGCCCTTCCTGTCGATTGTCCCGGGCATAGCGCTGGTGCTGACCGTGCTCGGCGCCTACCTCGCCGGCGAAGGCATTGTCGAGACGACAGCGGTCAGGAGAGGCCTGTCGTGACCACGCTCGCTTCGATCCGCGACCTGACGGTGACCTACCGCCGTGACGGCAATGAGGTGGCAGCGCTGAGGAGTGTAAGCCTCGATATTGCCAATGGCGAACGCCTCGCCATCATCGGCGAAAGCGGTTCAGGCAAAAGCACGCTGGCACTGGCGATTGCCGGGCTGCTGCCTGCGTCCGCCAAGGTTGATGGGCGGATCGATTGGTTCTTACATCCGCCGTTGGGCGCCAAGGCGCCCCCCTCTGTCCTGCCGGACATCTCCCCCTCAAGGGGGGAGATTGGCAGTTTCGCTGTCGGCTCATCTCCTGCAACGTTGGTGATTGGCGAAGGCGGAAATAAGGGCGCAATCTCCCCCCTTGAGGGGGAGATGTCCGGCAGGACAGAGGGGGGCCTCTTAGAGCGCGAAGTCCGAAAGTCTTCCCTCAAACAGAGCTACATCCCCCGCCTCGGCCGCGACATCGGCTTCGTGTTCCAGGACCCCTCCGCCAGCCTCGATCCTGTCATGACCATCGGCAAGCAAATCGCCGAAGTAGCGCGCACGCATCTCGGCCTCACCTGGTCCCAATCCTATGCCAGGGCCAAAAGCCTGCTCGAGCGCGTCCGCCTGCCGGACCCGGACTCAGCCTTGCGCGCCTTCCCGCATCAGCTTTCCGGCGGCCAGAAGCAGCGTGTGGCGATCGCCGCAGCCATTGCGGCCGGTCCGAAATTGCTGATCGCCGACGAAGCGACCAGCGCGCTCGATACCATCGTGCAGGCCGAGATCGTCGCCTTGATCCGACGCCTGGTGACCGAGGACGGCATGACGCTGCTGTTCATCAGCCACGACATCGCGCTGGCGGCCGAGCTTGCCGAGCGTATCGCTGTTTTCCGTCATGGCCAGTTGGTCGAGCTTGGCATGACGGCGCAGATTGTCGGCGCCCCGGCCCAGCCCTATACGCGTGCATTGCTCGACGCCCATATCGGCCTCGACACCAGGCCATTGCTGAACCGAGCAAGGCTCCACGCATGAGCCTGCTGGCGGTGTCCAACCTGACCAAGCGCTACCGTCGCGGCAACAAGACCATCGCTGCCGTCGACGATGTCTCCTTTCACATCGACCCCGGCGAAACGCTGGCATTGGCCGGACCTTCCGGCAGCGGCAAGTCGACGATCGCGCGGTTGGTGCTGCGATTGATCGAGCCGGACGCCGGGCGCATCGAATTCGAAAGCGACGATTTCCTGGCCCTGCGCAGCACAGCGCTGCGAGCACGCCGCGCACGCCTGCAAATGGTGTTCCAGGACCCATTGGCCGCCTTCAATCCGCGCGCCACGGTGGCGCGTGTGCTCGACGATCCCTTGCGCGTCCATGGCATCGCCTCCCGCGCCGAGCGCCCGCACCGCATCGCCGCCTTGCTGGAGCGCGTCGGGCTGATAGCGGAACTCGCCCCGCGTGCCATCCATGAGATCTCCGGCGGCCAGCGGCAGCGCGTCGCCATTGCCCGCGCCATCGCCACGAAGCCGTCGCTGATCGTGCTCGACGAGGCGGTGTCGGCGCTCGACGTCTCCGTGCGCGGAGAGATCCTCCAGCTTTTGCTCGACCTGCAACGCCAGGAAAAGATCGCCTATCTCTTCATTTCACATGATCTCGGCGTCATCAGGTCGGTCGCCCACCGCGTCATCCTTCTCGATGCCGGGCGGATTGCCGAAAGTGGCGATGCCCAAACCGTCATCGACGCACCGCAATCGGCCATCGGCAAGGCGCTGGTGGCGGCAGCACCGAGATTGAACCGGACCCTGATGCGGCTGGCGTCGGCCGGCCTCGATTGAGTTCCGGCCGCCACCACCCTTTCGCTCAATAGCCGACGGTGAAGCGCTGCCTGATATGGGCTGGCTTCTCGATCTCGTCGACCATGACGATCGCGTAGTCCTCGAAGGAAATGCTGCTGCCCTTGTCGGAGGCGAGAAGTGTGTCCTTGCCGAGGCGGAATTTGCCGGTGCGCTCGCCAGGCACGAACATGGCGGATGGCGACAGGAACGTCCAATCGAGGTCGTCGACCGTCTTCAATCTGTCCAGGAAGTCGGCGCCTTTCTGCGCTTCGGCCTTGTAGATATCAGGGAAGTCGGGGCTATCGACCAGCCGCTTGCCCGGTGCGACTTCGAGACTGCCGGCGCCGCCGACGACGAGATAGCGCTTCACGCCGGAGGCGCGCACCGCGTCGATCAGCGTATCGGCATCGCTGTCCAGGAAATGCACGGAGCTGATCACCGCGTCATGGCCGCGGATCAGGTCGGCGAGACCTTGTCTGTCGAAGACATCGCCTTTCCTGGCCGTCACGCCCGGAAGCGCGACGATCTTTTCCGGGTTGCGCGCAATGCCGGTGACGGTGTGGCCGCGATCGGAGAGTTCCCTAAGAAGGCGTGAACCGACGGCGCCCGATGCACCAATGAGAGCGACTTTTGCCATGTCTGTTTCCTTATTTCTTGTTGGGGGTCTGGAGGATGGGATCACGCCGCCGCGATATGGGCGACGAGATTGTCGAAGCTGCCGAACAGCGCGTTCGAACCGATGAGCCGGGGCGCATCATTGCGGATGACCGAGAGCGAAGGCACGCCATCAGCATGCAGGCGCTGGAACAGCGCACGGCCACGGCCAACCAGATCGCGGTGAGCCGTCAGCAATGTTTCGGTCGGCGCCTTGAGCATTTCGGCGGCGTCCGCCATGCCGGCGGCGGCGAGCACCTCGGCCACACCGCCGATCGTCACGACATCGCGTCCTTCTACATAGCGCGCATGCTGGATCATCTTCAGCGCCGCAAGCCGGCGGCTGGGATCTTCCAGGCCAGCGGCACTGATGCCGAGTGTGGCGGCATGTGAATCGAGCAGGGTCCCACGGACATTGAGGACATTGTGCCGGTAGGCCGGCGTGAAGGATTGTCCGGTCAGGCGCTCGATGCGCTGGTCGTTCGCCCAGGCATGCGCCGCAAAGCCTTCATCCATTGGACGTGCGCCGGCGCCGGAAAACAGGCCGGTCGGCAGCAGTTCGACGTTCAGGCCGGCGGCCGACAACCGGTCGAGCATCGGGGTGGCGCCATAGCACCAGCCGCAGAGCGGATCGAAAAGATAGGTCACTTCTGAATTGCTCATAGTCGCTGCCATTCCTGCCCGGCCACCGGACTCGTCGAGGCCGTCGCTCATATGTGGCAGACGGCAGCCTTGCGATAAATGGCGCCCAATTATACAAACTGTCTGATCTGATCATACAAAGGCTGCCAGCTTGGCCGAACTTCTGAACCTCAATCGGCTCGCCTACTTCACCACGGTGATGGAAACCGGCTCTTTCACTGCCGCGGCCGACCGGCTTGGCGTCGCCAAGGCCGTGGTCAGCCATCAGATCGGCAAGCTCGAGGAGGAACTGGGCGCAACGCTGCTGCAGCGCACGACCCGGCGTGTCACGCCGACCGAAGAGGGCCGCCTCTTCTATGACCGCGCGATGATCATCCTGCGCGAAGCGGAGGCGGCCTATGGCGAAATCTCGCGCGGAGCCGTCGAACCGAGCGGAACGCTGAGGCTGACGGCGCCACTCGACTACGGCACCAAGATCGTGGCTCCGGTCATGGCCGCCTATCTCAGAACCTACCCGCATATGCGCGTCGAGGCGATCTTCGACGACGCCGTCAGCAATCTGGTGGACGAGCAGATCGATCTCGGCATCCGCGTCGGCTGGCTCACCGATTCCTCGAACCAGGCGCGGCGCCTGGGGACCATCCGGCAGATCGTGGTGGCGAGCCCTGGCTTCGCGGCGAGCCTGCCGCCCGACGTGACGCCGCGCCAGGCAAGATCGCTGGCCTGGGTCGGCAACACCCAGTTGCGCGGCATCGGCCAATGGCTGTTTTCCAGGGACACTGAGACGGTGCTGACCGAACTCAATCCGGTCATCATGTGCGACAAGAGCCCCGCCGCCCTGGCTTGCGTGCTCGTCGGCATCGGGCTCGGCGTCTTTCCGGATTATAGCGTCAGCGACGATATCGCCGAGGGGCGGCTGGTGCCGGTGTTTGCCGACTGGAGCCTGCCGTCAGGCGGCATCCACGCGGTCTTTCCGCCGGCCCGGTTCCGGCCCGCCAAGGTGCGCACCTTCGTCGATCTGCTCGCGGCGGCCGAGAGACGGCGATCGCGCGGTGTTGCCGCGGCTTGAAGCCGATGGCGGTCAGCGGGCCTCTTGCAGGATCATCTCGGCTACCTTTTCCGCGATCATGACGACCGGCGAGTTGGTGTTGCCCGAGACGATTGTCGGCATGATCGAGGCATCGACCACGCGCAGCCCGCCAAGCCCGTGAACACGCAGGCCGTCGTCGACCACCGCCATCGTATCCGAACCCATCTTGCAGGTGCCGACGGGGTGGAAGATCGTCGTGCCGATATCGCCGGCCTTGCGGATGAGCTCTTCGTCGCTGTCATACTGCGTGCCGGGCAGCATCTCTTCCGGCGCAAAGCGCGCCACCGCCTGTGCCTTCATCAAACTGCGGACATGACGCAACGACGCGACGGCCACGCTGCGGTCCCCCTCGGTGGAAAGATAGTTCGGCCGGATCTTCGCCGCCTCCCGCGCGTCGGCTGAACCCATGTGCACGCTGCCCCGGCTTTCGGGACGCAGATTGCAGACCGAGACGGTGACCGCGGGAAAGCGATGCAGCGGCTCGCCCAGACGGTCGGTGCTCAGCGGCTGCACATGGTATTCGAGATCGGGCGTTGCGAGGCGCGGATCGCTCCTGGCGAAGATGCCGAGCTGGCTCGGCGCCATCGACAGCGGCCCGCTGCGCTTGAGCGCATATTCCAGCCCCATCGACGCACGGCTGACCAGATTGTGGTAGCGCTGGTTGAGCGTGGCGGTGTTGGCGACCTTGAAGACGGTGCGGATCTGCAAGTGGTCCTGCAGATTTTCTCCGACGCCCGGCAAGGCGTGACGAACATCCACGCCGATGCCCGAGAGCAGGTCGGGGCGGCCCACCCCCGACAGCTCGAGCAGCTTCGGCGAATTGATGGCGCCGGCCGCAAGGATCGTCTGTCCAGCGCGGACCTGGTGCAGGCGGCCGCCTTGGCGGAAAACCAATCCGGTGACGCGCCGGCCGTCGAATTCGAGCCGTTCGGTCTCCGCGCCGAGCACCACGCGCAGGTTCTTGCGCCCCGCTATACCACGCAGGAACGCCTTCGACGTGTTCCAGCGCACGCCCTTCTTCTGGTTGACCTCGAAATAGCCCGAGCCTTCATTGGTGCCGGTGTTGAAGTCTTCGGTGCGGGGAATGCCGAGTTCCTCGGCCGCGTCCCGGAAGGCGTCAAGGATCGGCCATGAAAGCCGCTGCCGTTCGACGCGCCACTCGCCGCCGCTGCCATGCATGGCGCCTTTGCCGCCGTGATAGTCTTCCGACTTGAGGAAGTAAGGCAGGACATCGTCCCAGCCCCAGCCGGCATTGCCGGCCTGACGCCAGCCATCGTAGTCGGCTGCCTGGCCGCGCATGTAGATCATGCCGTTGATCGATGAACAGCCGCCAAGCACCTTGCCGCGCGGATAGTTGAGGCTGCGTCCATTGAGACCGGCTTCCGGCTCGGTCTTCATCATCCAGTCGGTGCGCGGGTTGCCCATGCAGAAGAGATAGCCGATCGGGATATCGACCCAGTGATAGCGGTCGCTGCCGCCGGCCTCGAGCAGCAGCACATTGTTGCGCGGATCGGCGGAGAGCCGGTTGGCGAGCACGCAGCCGGCGGAGCCGGCGCCGACGATGACGTAATCGTAATTGCCGAACGGGGACGGTGGATCTTCGGTCACGTGCGCGCCTGCTGTCCGGCGATGCGCTCCCACATCGGGGTCATCGCCTGGTTGATCTCGCCGTACAGTCGATACCGCCCCGCATATGCATCGGCAACCGCCTCGTTGGGTACAAAATGTCGGGCCGCCGCCGTCATGGCGGCTGCACCGGCACTGTGGTCCGCGAAAATGCCGACGCCGGTGCCCGCCGCGATCGCCGCTCCCAGCGCGCCGGTTTCGCGGCTGCGCGCCACGGTGACGGGCACGCCGAGCACATCGGCGAATATCTGCGGCCAGACGCTGCTGCGCGAGCCCCCGCCCGACAGCACCACCTGGTTGAAATCAGCGCCCGCTCTGTGCAAGGTCTCGACATGGCGCTTATGCTCGAAGGCAACGCCCTCGAACAGCGCACGCAGCAGATGGGCTCGGCTGTGCCAGCCGGCGATGCCATAGAAGCCTGCGCGCGCATGGCCATTCTGCTGCGAGCCGTAAAGGAAGGGATGATAGATCGGGATGTCGCTGTTGGGATCGACGGACGCCACCAGTTCGCTGCACAATTCGAACGGCGACTTGCCGGCTTCGCCACCATGTTCGAGGAATTCGCGAACGATCCATTCGAGATTGGCGGCCGAGGTGGCACTGGATTCGATCGCCAGATAGCGCTGGCGGTCGAAAGTCGACAGCATGAAGATCGACTCGTCGCGGATCGGTTCGTCGGTGATGACCTGATTGATGCTCCAGGTGCCGGCGATAACCGAGGCGGCACCGGTTCTGGTCACGCCCGAACCGACCGCGCTGGCGACGACATCGAACAGCCCGGCGACGACCGGCGTGCCGGCGCGCAGTCCCGTCAGGGCCGCCACCTCCGCGCTGACATGACCGGCAATGTCGGCCGATTCCAGCACCGGCGGCAGCAGGTCCATGCAATCGCCGAGCCCATAGGCGGCAAGCAGGTCCGGCTCGTAGCGGCGGTCCTGCATCTGCAGCAGGCCGCAGCCCGACATATCTGAACTATCGCTGCTGCGCGCGCCGGTCAGGCGGTTGACGACGAAATCCTTGCACAGGAATACAGTTCCGATGCTGGCGAACAAGGCCGGCGAAAAGCGCTTGAGCCAGGCAAGCAGGGTCGGCGTCTGCGCCGCCCACGGCCGTTGCAGGCAATGTGCATAGGTGCGGTCGCCGACATTCTCTTTTGCCCATTCGGCGACGATGTCGACCGCGCGTGTGTCGAGCGACTGGATGCCGATCAATGGCGCGCCCGTGCGATCGAGCGCGTAGAGCCCGTTGCCATGGCCGGCGCAGCCGATGGCGACGATCTCGCCGGCGTCGATGCCGGCTTCAGCAATGCATTGACCAATGACCGAGACCGCGTTGCGCCAGAGTTCGTCGAGGTCGCGTTCGACATGTCCGGGCTTTGGCATGGATGAGCGGCCGTCACGGGCGGCGAATGCCAGTTCGCGGCCGGACAGGTCGAAGAGGATAGCCTTGATGACGGTGTTGCCGGCATCGAGACCGAGAATATAGCTTGCCATTGGCGCCTCCCGAGGCCGCAGCCTAGGCCTGGTTGTACAGATCCCAGGCCGTGCTGCCATCGGCATCGTCGTGAATGATCGCCATCAGCCCGCGCACGACAGCGCTCGGGTTGGCGTGCTGGTAGATGTTGCGGCCATAGACCATGCCAAGCGCACCCTGTGCCATCAAGGCGGCCGACTTGTCGAACACGGCACGCAGATCCTCCTTGCCGCCGCCGCGCACCAGCACCGGGCAGCGCGCCGCCTCGACGACGCGGTGGAAGTCGTTGGGATCGGTGGTCGGATCGGCCTTGACGATATCGGCGCCCATTTCACGGGCAAGCCGGGTCAAGGTGACGATCTTTTCGGCATCGCCGTCGACCATGTAGCCGCCATGCTCTGCGACCGGCAGCATGGCCAGCGGCTCGATCATCAGCGGCAGGCCGTATTTCTCGCAATCGGCGCGCACGCGGGCGATGTTCTGCACGCATTGCCGGAACAGGTCGGGTTCGTCGGGCAGCATGAACAGATTGACCACGACGCAAGCCGCATCCATCTCGATGGCGCCAAGCAAGGGCTCGGCTTCGTTCTGCAGCACCGCCCACATCGCCCGGTGGCGTATCCTATTATAGGGATTGCCCATGTCGATGCGCATCACCAGCGCCGGCTTGTCCTTGCCAGGCACGGCCTGCAGCAGATCGGCCTGGCCGCAGTTCATCTGGATGGCGTCGGGGCCGGCCTTGACCAACTGATTGACCACACCGGCCATGTCTTCCAGCCCGGCAAGGAAGCTCGGCTCGTTGCAGACACCGTGATCGATGGCTACGTCGAGGCAGCGGCCGCCATCGAACAGCCGGTTCATGCGGACTTTCTTGTTTATGCGCATAGGGCGCTCCTTTGATGCGTCTGGAGATCGATGCCGTGCCGGTAGGCCAGCAAGGTGAGGAAGGTCGCGCGCTCGGTGGCGGCCTCGCTGGCGCTCCAGCCCTTGTGCGCCGCCAGCATGTCGAGAACGGCATTGACGAGGTCGAAGCTGAGACCGCCCGAAATGGCGATGGTGGTGCGGCGCAGGAACAGGTCGGCGAGGCACTCGACCTGCTCGCGCTCGATGATGCGCCCTATCTCGTTTGCCGAATAGTCCGACCGCGGCAGCATCTGTTCGCCCGCCGGGTGCGAAACGAAATCCCTGGCCGACGTGCCATAGCGCTGCAGAAGTGTGCGCGCGCGCTCGACCGGCAGGCCATGCTCGGCGGCGAATGACGCGCACCAGGCGTCCGGATCGGCGGGGAAATCGCGGCCGCCACCGATGGCCATGTCCTGCGTGCCCTGGCTGCGCGCGAGGCCGAGCCGCTTCAGCGCCATATCGGCGGCCAGCGCTCCAAACGAACGGAAGGTGGTCCACTTGCCGCCGATCATGCACAACGTCGCCGGCAGATGTCCGGCCGGTTCGACGAACTCGCAAAAATGATCGCGCGGTATGCGGCCCGTAAAACTGTCTTCGCTGGCGGGCAAAGGACGCACGCCGGCAAAGCGGAACACGATCTGGTCATCGCTAACCTTGATCGAGGGGAAGACGAAAGCGAGCGACTGCAGGATGTAGCGCTGCTCGTCCTCCTCGCAACGGACCTGGTCCGGATCGTCCACCCGGATGTCGGTCGAGCCGATCAGCACCTTGCGTAGATATGGAAACAGGATGCAGATGCGCCCGTCCTCGTTCTCATAGTAGACCATATGGCCGCCGAGCGCGTCGAACAGTTCGCCGTTGTCGACGATCAGATGCGAGCCCTTGGTACCGCCCATCATCGTCTGCGCCGTTGCCCCGATGGACTTGTTGGTCAGGTCGATCCAGCCGCCGGTGGCGTTGATGACCAGTTGCGGCCGCACCGGCAGCTCTTCGCCCGTCAGCGTGTCGGTAATGGCGAGGCCATCGCCTGTCGACGACACCTGCGCATAGTTCAAGACGCGGGCATTCGTCGCGCTCGCCATGGCGTCCAGCAGCATCTCCAGGCCGAGGCGCTCGGGCCGGCTCACCCAGGCGTCGTAGTAGGTCGCCGAATTGCGGATCGCCGGGTTGATCGCCGGCCATGTCTTCAGGGTTTCGGCGCGGCCCCTGAACCGGTGCGTCGGCATCAAACGCCGTGCAGCGGTGAAAAGGTCATACATGGCGAGCCCGGCCTTGATGACCAGCGCCCCGCGCCGGCTGGGCCGCCGCGTCAGCCCCAGGAAACGCACCGCACCGTTGGCGAGACCCGAGAAAATGTCGAAGATCGGCACCGTCGTCGGTAAAGGGGCCACATAGTGCGGCGCATTTCTCAGCAGCCGGTCGCGTTCGAGCAGCGATTCGCGCACCAGTTTGAACTCGCCGTTTTCGAGGTAGCGCAGGCCGCCATGCACCATGCGCGACAGGGCGGCGCTGGCGCCGCTGCAATAATCGCCCTTTTCCGCCAGCACGACATCGACCCCTTGCAGGGCCAGTTCGCGAAAGACGCTGATGCCGTTGATGCCGCCACCGATGACGAGCACGGCGATATCAGGCCGGTCGCGCAGACCGGCTAACGTATGACTACGGTTCATTGGGGCTGTTGCCTTTTTTGCTCAGGCATCCATCGCGGTGAGATGCGCGGCTGCCGCGGCGTCGATCGCCGCAAGCTCGCTTGCCGCAAGCGTGATCTCGCCGGCCCGTGCATTGTCGAGCGCCTGTTCGGGATTGCGCGCGCCGCACAGGGCGAAGGTGATGCCCGGCTGGGCGAGCGTCCAGGCAATGACGATCTGCGCCATCGACGCCTGGTGGCTCTCGGAGATCGGGGCGATGGCCTCTTTCAGCTTTGCGACCTTCTGCCGGTTGGCCGTGGAAAAGCGTGGGTTGTCCTTGCGCTGGTCGTCGCCGCCGAATGTGCGGCCGGGGTCGACCGTGCCGGTGAGCAGCCCCAGCGCCAGCGACGAGTAGCTGAGGGTGGCAATGTCATGGCGGCGGGTGATCGGCAGCAGGCTGCTCTCGAGGGCGCGGTCGATCATCGAATAGCGCTCCTGGATCGCATCGAGCTGGCCGGCGTCGATATAATGGCCAAGATCCTCGGCGCTGATATTGCTGGCGCCAATGGCGCGGATCTTGCCGGCTGCCTTGAGCTTTTCCAATACCGCCATCGTCTCGGCGATCGGCGTCGTCGGGTCCTGCCAATGGGTGATGTAGAGGTCGATATGATCGGTGCCCAGACGGCGCAGGCTCTGCTCGACCTCATAGGCGATGCCGTCGGCGCCGAGATAGCGATGCACAGGCTTGCCGTCCTGATCGAAGAAATGGCCGCCCTTGCCCGAATGCCAGTTCAGCCCGCATTTGGTCGCGATCACCACTTTGTCGCGCTTGCCCTTGATGGCGGTGCCGACGATCGCCTCGCTGCGGCCAAGACCGTAGGCCGGCGCTGTGTCGATCAGGCTGAGGCCGGCATCGATCGAGGCTTCGATCGCCCTGACCGACTCCTTCTCGTCGGTGCCGCCCCACATCCATCCGCCAATCGCCCAGGTGCCCAGGCCTACAGCCGACGCCGATATGCCGGACTTGCCGATCTGCCGCTGGATCTTTCGAGAATTCATGCTACCTCCTGTTCGGCCAGCTCGAGGATCTGGAGCCCCGTGGCCTCGTCCGTGACGATGGTGTCGAGATGGTTGCCGCGCAGGGCGGCGAGGATCGGCGCGACCTTGCTGGGGCCGCTTGCGATGCCGATCGAGCGCGGGATGGTCGCGAACTCGTCAAGCGTCAGCGAGACCAGCGAACGGTTGAGCGAGTAGTTGCAAAGCTTGCCCCCGCGGTCGATGAGATGAGCGAGCAGCTCGCCTGTCGCCCCGGACTTCTCGATCGCCTGGCGATCGGCATTCGAGGACGGATGCAGGTCGTAATAGCTGGAATCGTCGGTCAGGATGGAGCCGACACCCACCACCGCGACATCCGCCTCGCGCGCCTTGCGAAACACGTCTGCGACGGAGCTGATGCCCATCAGCATCTCGCGCTGCTGCGCGGTATCGGCAAACAGCGGCGCATGGATCTGGTAAGCGCGGCCGCCGAGCTTGTCGGCCATCAGCGAGGCGACGTGGTTGACGTCGGTGTAGTGCTTGCCCTGGACCAGGCCGGTGGCGGGAATGATCTCGACGTCGTATCGGCGCCCCGGCTTGAGACCGGCGACAAGCGCGCTGACGCCCTTGCCGCCGGTGATCGAGATCGTGTCGCCATCCTTGATGGTGTCGAGCAGCAGCCCAGCCGCCGCCTCGCCGACCCGCTGCAGGGCCGTGTGCGGATTATCGGAAACCGACGGCACCACCATCGCCCGCTCGATGCCGCCCAGCGCAACCAGCCGTGCTTCCAGGTCGACCAGATGGTCGATCGGCGACTTGATCTTGATCTCGACGAGGCCGAGCTGGTGGCCGCGCTTGATCAGCCGGTTGACCGTCGCGTGCGAGAGGCCGAGTTCCCCGGCGATCTCGGCCTGGGTCTTGCCTTCGATATAATGCAGGACAAGCGCCTGGTGCATTTGACGAACAGCGGCGATGTCGTCGCGGGTGTTGGGAGGGGCCATGGTCTTGCTTCGCCGCCTTTGAGGGTTCAGGACTTCTTGCGGTGCAGGAAATGATCGATCGACACCGCCGCCAGCAGGATGCATCCCTTGATCATGTCCTGCCAATAGACCGAGACGTCGAGCAGGATAAGCGAGCTCGTCACCACCGACAGCAACGCCATGCCGAGGATCGCTCCGAAGATGGTGCCCGAGCCACCATTGAGCGAGGCGCCGCCGATGACGGCCGCGGCGATGATGTTGAGTTCCATGCCGGCGCCGAAGGTCGGTGTCGCCGCGCCGAAGCGCGCCATGTAGATGACACCGGCCAGTCCGGCCAGCGTCGAGCACAGCACCGTGACCCAGAACTTCACCTGATTGGTCCTGATGCCGGAGAACTGCGCGGCCTTCTCGTTGGAGCCGGTGTAGAAAACCTTGCGGAAGGCCGTGGCGCGACGCAGCAGGAAGTCGAAGATGGCCACCACGACGATGAAGATCAGGATGACATAGGGGATGTTGTTGAAACTGCCCTGGCCGATGGCCTTGAAAGCCGGCGGCAGGGTGAACAGCGACAGCGGCGTGCCCTTGGTGACCACCAGGCACATGCCGCGCACGATGACCATGGCCGCCAGCGACGTGATGAAATGATTGAGGCCTATCACGGTCACGAAGAAGCCCATCGCCGCGCCGATCAGCGCGCTGACGCCGATGCCGATCAGGCTTGCCGTCCAGGGATCGAGGCCGGCGAGGAACAGCGCCCCCGAGACCACCATCGAGAAACACACGACCGAGCCGACGGAAAGGTCGATGCCGCCGACGATGAGCAGGATCGTCATGCCGACGACGACGATGCCTTCGATGGAAAAGCTCATCAGCATGGCGCGGAAATTGCCCCATGTCAGGAAGTGCGGCGAGGCGAAGCTCATGGCGATGCACAGCGCCAGGATGATGACGATCAGCCCGGCCTCGCGCATCGAGGCGAGCTGAGCGAAATTGATGCGCCGCCCGGCGGCCTTGATCTCGGCGTGCACGAGCGCTTCTCCTGATTCCCTAGGCGACATTCTGGGCCTGCCTTTGATTTGAACTGTCTTGAACGCCCGAGGCGAGCATGATGATGGCTTCCTCGCCGAGCTCGCTGGCGGTGAGTTCGCCGGCGATCCTGCCTTCGCGCACCACGACAACGCGGTCGCACAAGCCAATCAGCTCCGGCAGTTCCGACGAGATGACGATGACGCCGACACCGCTGCCGGCAAGCTGGCGCAGCAGCCGGTGGATCTCGACCTTGGCGCCGACATCAATCCCGCGCGTCGGCTCGTCCATGATGATGACTTTGGGACTGACGGACAGCTGCCTGGCGATGGCAACCTTCTGCTGGTTGCCACCGCTCAGCGTCGAGACGGCGGCATCGATGCCGGCCATGCGCACGCCGAGCCTGCCGGTCAGCTCCTTCGCCTGACGATCCTCGGCCTTGCGGTCAAGCAGGCCGAGGCGCCCGGTCAGCCTGGCGAGGTCGAGCGCGGAGATGTTCGCCGCGATCGGCAGATCGAGGAACACGCCGGAGCCTTTGCGGTCCTCGGAAAGATAGACCAGCCCCGCCTTGACCGCATCGCCATAGCCGCGCAGCCGGAGCTGCTTTCCGTCGAGCGCGACGGTTCCAGACGTCCTTGGCCTCAGACCACAGACCGTTTGCGCGATCTCGCTGCGGCCGGCGCCGATCAGGCCGCCTATGCCCAGAATTTCGCCGGCACGAAGCTGCAGATCGACGTCGGCGAAGCGGCGGTTATCGGAAAGCCCCTCGACCGAGAGAAGCAGGCGCCCGGGCTCCTGCGGCGCCAGCTTGTCGGGATAGAGCTGGGTGATTTCGCGGCCGACCATCTTGCGTACGACATCGTCCGGTGAGACGGTTGCGATCGGATCGGTCGCCACGTAGCGGCCGTCGCGGAAGACGGTGACGCGGTCGCACAGCGAGAATATCTCGGCCATGCGGTGGCTGATATAGACCACCGAAATGCCCCGCTCCTTGAGCCCGCGCACGATCGAGAACAGGCGCTGCGCTTCGCTTTCGGTCAGCGCCGCGGTCGGCTCATCGAGCATCAGCACCTTGCAGTCGAGCGTGAGCGCCTTGGCGATCTCGACAAGCTGCTGGTTGGAAATGGAGAGGTCGGCAACCCTGGTACGCACCGGAATGGGCGCGAGCAGGTCCATGACCTTCTGGGCGTCGGCGTAGAGTTTTTGGAAATTCATCAGCGGCGCGCGCCGGCTGTTGATCGCGGCCATGTAGATGTTTTCGGCAACCGTCGCGTCCTGGCACAGCGCGATCTCCTGGTGGACAAGCGCAATGCCGAGACGTTGCGCGGCTGCGGGCGAGTGGATCGAAATGCGCTCACCATCGATCAGGATGTCGCCCTCGTCGGGCTGCAATACACCGGCGATCATGTTCATCAGCGTCGACTTGCCGGCGCCGTTCTCTCCGCACAGTGCATGGATTTCGCCGCGCCGCAGCTCGAACCGTACGTCGCTCAGCGCCTTGACCGGGCCGAACGCCTTGGACAGGCCACGGATTTCAAGAATGGGCGCCTGGGTCACGCCGTGCTCCTGCGATGAACCTGCGGGGGAGGAAGGAGGCCGAAGCCTCCTTCCCGGTTAATCCGGCCATGCCGAGGCCGGGCGGCGAGATCGAGACTATTCCTCGATGCCCTTGGTGCCGCGACGCTTGAGGTACTTGTCCCAGTAGAAGTCATCCGCATTGTCCTTGGAGACAATGGAGAAGCCATTGTCGACGAAGGGCACGCTCATCGGGTTGAAACCCGAACGCTTGGCGTCGTTCATCGGGTCGATCAGGCCGGGATGCTTGGCCATCCACAACAGCATGAAGCCCATATAGCCCTGCATGCCCTGGTTTGGATTGACCGAGCCGAAGATCTCGCCGGCCTTGATCATGTCGAGGATCTTGGCATTAACGTCGGCGAGCATGACGCGGATCTTGCCACCGCCTTCCTTGGCGGCCTGGGCAGCGCCGATGGCCGAGTTGGCCTCCGGCATGAACACGGCGCCAAGATCAGGATGCGCCTGCGCCAGGCTCAGAACCGCCTGATAGGCCTTGGTCGGATCCTGGTTCGAAGCGGCGCGGCCGACGAGCTTCATGTCAGGCCATTTGGCTTCCATGCGGGCAACGAACGCGTTGACGCGCTTGTCGTGGTTGTCCTGGCCGGGATTCTCCAGCACCGCATATTCGCCCTTGCCCTCCATCGCCTTGGCAACGGCGTCGGCGGCATAGGTGCCTTCGGCATTGTTGTCGGAGGTGATGTAGGAGACGCGCTTGGAATTCGGCGAGTCGGCGGCGAAGGTCACCACCGCGGTGCCCTGTTCGATGGCGCGGTTGATCGGCTCGATGAACGGATCGGAGTTCATCGGATGCACCAATATGCCGGCCGGCTTCTGCGCCAGCGCCTGGTCGAAGGTCGCGATCTGCTTGTTGACGTCGTATTCCGGCGTACCCGTATAGGCGGTCTCGCAGCCGAACTGCTGGCCGGCCTGCTTGAACATTTCATAGACCGGGAACCAGTATTCGACGCCCGAGACCATGACGTTCATGACATATTTTTCACCCGGCTCGCATTTGAACGGGTTTGGGGTTTCGGCGCGTACCTGCATCGACCCAAAGCAGGTCGATGCAGCCGCCGCGATTGCGAGCGTGCTCAGAAATTTGCGCAAGTTTCCTCCCTTGGCCGAAGCCATCCTCAATGACCGTCGCAGGCGCTCACCGAGCGCTGCCGTATGGATTTGATGATGCCGACCTTCCTCCGAAAGCCGACGATCGGGACATTACAACCTCGGCGCATGTTGTCAATATAATTCAGATATTGAAATATATTTCACAACCTACTTCCGGGGAGTCATACGCTCCGGTCGACGAAGGTGGTCGCAGGCCGCCAAGGTGGGCCAGGCAAGGCCTTTCCGGCCTTTTTGGCCGCGAACCGGGGAGTGTGGTTGGAGTATCTGCACCCAGGAGCTCGCGCGGTGCCCTCCCGCCGGCCGCGTCTTATCACGTGAAGCCCAGATCTTGTTTGATAAGCATCTGCTCCGGGCGCGGCGTGACGCTCTCCATGTCGCTTGGCCAAGAAGTCTGCTGCTGCGTCGGCTTACAGCAGCCTTGACCACCCGGAGTATTCCGAGAACCTTCGGCTGTCCCCCGAATGCGAACGGCCCGCTGGCTGGTGCCTGGCGAACTGTTTGTTTGGTGCAGATTGGTTTGCAGGGGACGGGATTGGTTTTTTTGTTCCGCAGCTGGGCTTCGCCTTGTTGCGGGCGCCTGATCCGGGGCAATCGGTGGCCAGCCAAGATGAACATCAAAACGGTCCGCCGGCATTGTTCCTGGCGGATTGTTTGCTTACCGAAGTTTGGTTGGGGAGAGGATTTGAGTTTTCTGTCTGGCGGCTTGGGCTTGGCCTGCTTGGGGGCGCCTGATGACATGACGGGTTAAACGCCGGCACCAGGGCAAAAAACAAAAGAGCCCGCACGAGGCGGGCTGTTTGTTTAGTGAAGTTTGGTTGCGGGGACAGGATTTGAACCTGTGACCTTCAGGTTATGAGCCTGACGAGCTACCGGGCTGCTCCACCCCGCGTCACCTCTTAGCAAGCGTTTGCTTGCTAATCTTAGCAAGCGTTTGCTTGCTAATCTAAGCAAGCGCTTGCTTGCGTTCCTAAGCAAGCGTTTGCTTGCTTTTTTGTGTAAGCCGAGGCCTACAGATAGGTATATAGCTGACCAAATGAAAGGGCCGCTTACGCGGCCCGTGATCCCTTGGCGGGCCATTTCATAAAGAGAAGACATCACTCCATCCGATTGGATGTGAGTTCAACGTGCGTTTAGCAGACCTGGCAGCGACCTACTCTCCCGCGTCTTGAGACGAAGTACCATCAGCGCTGGAGCGTTTCACGGCCGAGTTCGGAATGGGATCGGGTGCAGCCGCTCCGCCATAACCACCAGGTCGGCAAAACGCACGTTGTTCGAGAAGCTTTTGAGCGAAGGAGCACAAAGAGGCATCGGCAGCGGAGCTGTCGGGTGCCTCTCGGGGCTATTCGCTGGTCTTTTTTGTGCCTGTCATCCTCCGATTTGGAGCGATGAGCATAAGGAATGAGAACGATCAAGCCGATCGAACTATTAGTACCGGTAAGCTTCAAGCGTTGCCGCTCTTCCACACCCGGCCTATCAACGTGGTCGTCTTCCACGGTTCTCAGGGAATACTCGTTTTAAGGTGGGTTTCCCGCTTAGATGCCTTCAGCGGTTATCCCGTCCGGATATAGCTACCCTGCTATGCGGCTGGCGCCACAACAGGTCCACCAGAGATCCGTCCATCCCGGTCCTCTCGTACTAGGGACAGATCCTTTCAATATTCCTACACCCACGGCAGATAGGGACCGAACTGTCTCACGACGTTCTGAACCCAACTCACGTACCGCTTTAAATGGCGAACAGCCATACCCTTGGGACCTGCTCCAGCCCCAGGATGCGATGAGTCGACATCGAGGTGCCAAACAACCCCGTCGATATGGACTCTTGGGGGTCATCAGCCTGTTATCCCCGGCGTACCTTTTATCCGTTGAGCGATGGCCCTTCCACGCGGGACCACCGGATCACTATGACCGACTTTCGTCTCTGCTCGACTTGTCAGTCTCGCAGTCAGGCAGGCTTATGCCATTGCACTCAGCGAACGATTTCCGACCGTTCTGAGCCCACCATCGCGCGCCTCCGTTACTCTTTAGGAGGCGACCGCCCCAGTCAAACTACCCACCATACATTGTCCCGGACCCGGATAACGGGCCGCGGTTAGACATCCATAGTAATAAGGGTGGTATTTCAAGGGTGGCTCCACCTGAGCTGGCGCCCAGGTTTCAAAGCCTACCACCTATCCTACACATGCCACTACGAATGCCAATGTAAAGCTATAGTAAAGGTGCACGGGGTCTTTCCGTCTAACCGCAGGAACCCCGCATCT
>NZ_JBVVQX010000006.1:141695-146695 GCF_055811675.1 Mesorhizobium sp. WSM4808 | reverse complement strand
GTAGCCAACAATCCGCAGCCAGGCATGATCTCGACCCGCTCGGTGCTCCGCTGTGGAAAAGTCGACAGACCGAGACAATGGTCGGGATACCCGCAATGAATCTCCAGGCGATCGCCGGCGACGCACGTCCGGCTATGTCACCGTAGAGTTGCTCCAGCTCGGCTTCTGCCTTGGGGTGGAAGACAATCCGATACTCCACCCCTACTAGGCTTTCGCCTGCTTCGCGCGATGACGCGCCTCCAGCCGGGAGAAAACCGTCTCGGCAGGGATTCCCTTCGATGAATCCTGCCGGAGTTCAGTTAGGCGCCCCGGTATCTCCTCGCGCAGCCATTTCTCCCGCTCCGCCTCCAAATCCTCAAGCATGCGCAGGCCCGCGCGGACAACTTCGCTGGCATTGTTGTAGCGGCCTGATTCGAGCTGCTTCCTGATGGAGCTCTCGTAATGGTCATTCAAAGCGAATTTGGCATTGGCATCCCCCCTGCGGGAACATGGGAGTGATCCCGCACCTGGCGACAGATGTCAGCTATCAGCAAAATTGGCCGATTCGACCATGCTACACCTTGCGCCACTCATCCCCAGAGAATCGCCCTTCACTTTGATTCGACTTGATCGAGGCGTAGCTTCGGCGCCCCCCAGGCCGCTCGGCCAACGGCACTTGCGGCGTGACACACCCAACCGCCGGCGCGATCGAGGATCCACATGCAGGTCGATTCGCGGTCCTCAGTCATTGTCATGGCCGAGGGTTGCCACAAAAAGCCGACTGAATAGAACACCACCCCGACCCAATTCATTTCGTATTTGATTGCAAGTCACCACCGGCGTCACTGACCGATGCCTGAGGATCGGATGCTTCGTCTTTTCTGCCTCCGATTCGGTTGATCTGGCCATGGCGGCGGCTGGGCGCCTCGCTTGCCAATCCCCTGAACGCAAACGGCCCGCGGCTGCGGGCTATTTTGAATTAGGTTTGTTGAGAGGCTTGTCTGTCGTCGTAGCTTGTCGGCTGAGGCCTCTTTCTGCGCCGAGGAGTGCCGCTGCAGGCACCATTGTCCCCGAATGCGAACGGCCGGCGGGCATTGTTCCTGGCGGATTGTTTGCTTACCGAAGTTTGGTTGGGGAGAGGATTTGAGTTTTCTGTCTGGCGGCTTGGGCTTGGCCTGCTTGGGGGCGCCTGATGACATGACGGGTTAAACGCCGGCACCAGGGCAAAAAACAAAAGAGCCCGCACGAGGCGGGCTGTTTGTTTAGTGAAGTTTGGTTGCGGGGACAGGATTTGAACCTGTGACCTTCAGGTTATGAGCCTGACGAGCTACCGGGCTGCTCCACCCCGCGTCACCTCTTAGCAAGCGTTTGCTTGCTAATCTTAGCAAGCGTTTGCTTGCTAATCTAAGCAAGCGCTTGCTTGCGTTCCTAAGCAAGCGTTTGCTTGCTTTTTTGTGTAAGCCGAGGCCTACAGATAGGTATATAGCTGACCAAATGAAAGGGCCGCTTACGCGGCCCGTGATCCCTTGGCGGGCCATTTCATAAAGAGAAGACATCACTCCATCCGATTGGATGTGAGTTCAACGTGCGTTTAGCAGACCTGGCAGCGACCTACTCTCCCGCGTCTTGAGACGAAGTACCATCAGCGCTGGAGCGTTTCACGGCCGAGTTCGGAATGGGATCGGGTGCAGCCGCTCCGCCATAACCACCAGGTCGGCAAAACGCACGTTGTTCGAGAAGCTTTTGAGCGAAGGAGCACAAAGAGGCATCGGCAGCGGAGCTGTCGGGTGCCTCTCGGGGCTATTCGCTGGTCTTTTTTGTGCCTGTCATCCTCCGATTTGGAGCGATGAGCATAAGGAATGAGAACGATCAAGCCGATCGAACTATTAGTACCGGTAAGCTTCAAGCGTTGCCGCTCTTCCACACCCGGCCTATCAACGTGGTCGTCTTCCACGGTTCTCAGGGAATACTCGTTTTAAGGTGGGTTTCCCGCTTAGATGCCTTCAGCGGTTATCCCGTCCGGATATAGCTACCCTGCTATGCGGCTGGCGCCACAACAGGTCCACCAGAGATCCGTCCATCCCGGTCCTCTCGTACTAGGGACAGATCCTTTCAATATTCCTACACCCACGGCAGATAGGGACCGAACTGTCTCACGACGTTCTGAACCCAACTCACGTACCGCTTTAAATGGCGAACAGCCATACCCTTGGGACCTGCTCCAGCCCCAGGATGCGATGAGTCGACATCGAGGTGCCAAACAACCCCGTCGATATGGACTCTTGGGGGTCATCAGCCTGTTATCCCCGGCGTACCTTTTATCCGTTGAGCGATGGCCCTTCCACGCGGGACCACCGGATCACTATGACCGACTTTCGTCTCTGCTCGACTTGTCAGTCTCGCAGTCAGGCAGGCTTATGCCATTGCACTCAGCGAACGATTTCCGACCGTTCTGAGCCCACCATCGCGCGCCTCCGTTACTCTTTAGGAGGCGACCGCCCCAGTCAAACTACCCACCATACATTGTCCCGGACCCGGATAACGGGCCGCGGTTAGACATCCATAGTAATAAGGGTGGTATTTCAAGGGTGGCTCCACCTGAGCTGGCGCCCAGGTTTCAAAGCCTACCACCTATCCTACACATGCCACTACGAATGCCAATGTAAAGCTATAGTAAAGGTGCACGGGGTCTTTCCGTCTAACCGCAGGAACCCCGCATCTTCACGGGGAATTCAATTTCACTGAGTCTATGCTGGAGACAGCGGGGAAGTCGTTACGCCATTCGTGCAGGTCGGAACTTACCCGACAAGGAATTTCGCTACCTTAGGACCGTTATAGTTACGGCCGCCGTTTACTGGGGCTTCGATTCAGAGCTTGCACCCCTCCTCTTAACCTTCCAGCACCGGGCAGGCGTCAGACCCTATACGTCGTCTTGCGACTTCGCAGAGCCCTGTGTTTTTGATAAACAGTCGCTACCCCCTGGTCTGTGCCACCCTCCTCTACTTGCGTAGAAAAGGGTCACGCTTCTTCCGAAGTTACGCGTGCAATTTGCCGAGTTCCTTCAGCATAGTTCTCTCAAGCGCCTTGGTATACTCTACCAGACCACCAGTGTCGGTTTCGGGTACGGTTTATAAGGAGGAGCTATTTCCTGGAACCACGCAGCAGCCCGTTCAATCCGATAAGATTGGACTACCTCAATGATCCGTCACTACCTCCAAGCCCACGAATATTAACGTGGTTCCCATCGACTACGCGTTTCCGCCTCGTCTTAGGGGCCGGCTAACCCTGCTCAGATTAGCTTTAAGCAGGAACCCTTGGTCTTTCGGCGGGGGAGTCTCTCACTCCCCTTACGTTACTCATGTCAGCATTCGCACTTCTGATACCTCCACCACCCCTCACGGGTATGGCTTCATCAGCTTACAGAACGCTCCGCTACCGCTTGGCCCTTGCGGACCAAACCCTAAGCTTCGGTGTATGGCTTTAGCCCCGTTACATTTTCGGCGCAAAGACCCTTATTTAGACCAGTGAGCTGTTACGCTTTCTTTAAATGATGGCTGCTTCTAAGCCAACATCCTGGTTGTTTTGGGATCCTCACATCCTTTCCCACTTAGCCATAACTTGGGGACCTTAGCTGTAGGTCAGGGTTGTTTCCCTTTTCACGACGGACGTTAGCACCCGCCGTGTGTCTGCCGACTAGTACTCCCAGGTATTCGGAGTTTGGTTAGGTTTGGTAATCCGGTGAGGACCCCTAGCCCATCCAGTGCTCTACCCCCTGGGGTATTCGGTCGACGCTCTACCTAAATAGATTTCGCGGAGAACCAGCTATTTCCGAGTTTGATTGGCCTTTCACCCCTAGCCACAAGTCATCCCGAACTATTGCAACAGTTATGGGTTCGGTCCTCCAGTAAGTGTTACCTTACCTTCAACCTGCTCATGGCTAGATCACTCGGTTTCGGGTCTAATGCGACGAACTGAACGCCCTATTCAGACTCGCTTTCGCTGCGCCTACACCTAGCGGTTTAAGCTTGCTCGTCACACTAAGTCGCTGACCCATTATACAAAAGGTACGTGGTCACCCAGGACGAACCTTGGGCTTCCACTGTTTGTAGGCAATCGGTTTCAGGTACTCTTTCACTCCCCTTGTCGGGGTGCTTTTCACCTTTCCCTCACGGTACTAGTTCGCTATCGGTCATGCACGAGTACTTAGGCTTGGAGGGTGGTCCCCCCAATTTCAGACAGGATTTCACGTGTCCCGCCTTACTCGAGGACGATTGATTGCATTACGCGTACGGGGCTGTCACCCACTATGGCCCTACTTTCCAGAAGGTTCCGCTTGTCTCTCAATCGCCACTGGCCTGGTCCGGGTTCGCTCGCCACTACTTCCGGAGTCTCGGTTGATGTCCTTTCCTACGGGTACTTAGATGTTTCAGTTCCCCGCGTTCGCCACTTTACCCCTATGTATTCAGGGTAAGTTACCTATTATCGATACTTGGAAACCACAGCAGCAAGTCGGCCTTGCGACCTCCGGCTGCTCTGATTTTCCAAGTACCTTAGGTGGGTTTCCCCATTCGGAAATCTACGGATCAAAGGGTATTCGCACCTCCCCGTAGCTTATCGCAGCGTATCACGTCCTTCATCGCCTGTGCATGCCAAGGCATCCACCAATTGCCCTTAAGACACTTGATCGTTCTCATTGCCAATGCCCACCCGCGCAATCCCGAAGGGATTGTCACTTCAGCCTTCCCCTTGCGAGGTTAGCGTCCGCGCAATCTCGAAGAGATTGTCGCCTGAACCGGATCCTGTGCGGGACCCAATTCGATGTCATTGGCACAAAAAGACCAGCTTCTCGAGATCGGTTCGAGGGTGCGGTTAGGCAAGCCCATCATATGCGGGAGATTGAGCGTCTCCCGCGACAAATCACAAACCTTTTCAAGCTCATGAAGTTCGAACAAATCTTCTCTTTACAATGTCAAACAGAACAAGCGGCGAGCTAGATGCTCACCACAAAACCTTTTTACGAA
>NZ_JBVVQX010000006.1:91695-139195 GCF_055811675.1 Mesorhizobium sp. WSM4808 | reverse complement strand
CAGGGAAGGAGCCCTATTGCCGCCGCATTGCCGTTCGACACCAAAGCCAACGAAAGTGGGCGCCGCCGACGGAGCAGCGCCTGTCTTACGAGCCCTCTATATAGGAGTGTGCGATGGGCCTTGCAGAGAAGGTACACCGCCCCGCCTGGTAGAGCGCTCTATAAGAGAAGTGCTTGGGGGCAATTCGTTCGGAGCTTGGCGCTTCGTTGACTTCACCTGCCATGACAGGCAAATGTCACGGCCACAACAAAAGCGACAAGCCGTTCCGCCCGGGGAAGAAGCAGCCTTTCTGGATGCCAGACACGGAAGATGTCATAGCCGAACTCGGCAACGAGCCGCCGCTTATCGCGGATGGCCGCAGCGGCCCGCCCGACCGGCGCGAGGTTTCTGCACGCTGGCTGTCGGGAACATTTCTCACTGGCGTCACCTCAAGCGTGCTGATGGGCGTGGCGCTGTTCGCCGCCCTTGACGGCCGCCAGCAACTGGCCACCCCACCCGAGATCGCCGAGTTGATCAGCCTTGCCGGCAACGGGGATTCCGGCGAAGTCGCCAAGACCACCAGGCTGGTGGCGCCGCGTCAGATCGCAAAGGCCAAGGACCGCCGCCGCATGGAAGTGTCGATGGTCACCAAGGTCGGCGACCGCGACGTCATCCACACCATGCCTTTCGTCCAGATCAAGATGGCCCTTGCCGCCGGCCACACCACCAGCCGCGCCTACCCACCCTTCGACCCGATGCAGGTGTTCGGCGACGACAGCGACGACAATGCCCAGCCGGCGACGGCCTCTGCCGCTTCCGGCCAGATCTACGGCGCCAAGGTCGAAAGCGAGATGAGCCTGAAGACCGTCGATTTTCCGATCGAAACAGCTTCCTTCGACGAAAAGAGCGACCTCTCCGCCGACGAGGTGGAAAAAGTGGTGCGCGAAGCCGGCACCGACCTCAGCGACGGCGCCGTGCAGGTCGCTTCACTTCACTATGTCGACCCGCAGCGATTCGGCGAAGCTTTTGCCGAGAGCATGGCGGGCTCCTACGACGTCAAGATCGTGCCGGAAAATGTGTCGGTGGCGCCCCGTGCCACTGTTGACGACCAGGCGCCGGCTTTCGCCGAGGAAATCATCCCCTTCACCAAGGATCTCGACGTCACCGAGGCTTTTGCCAATTCAGGCTACACGGGTGAAGATGCCACCGGAATGGCCGAAGCTATCGCCAAGTTGCTCAACGCAACAGCGCTCAAAGCTGGAACCGTGCTGCGTGTCGGCCTCGAGGTTCACGGCGATGCCGCCAAGGTCGTGCGCACCAGCGTCTATGACCGGACCCAGCACATCGTCACCATCGCGCTCAACGATCGCGGCCAGTATGTGCCGGCGCAGGAACCGGATCCGAACCCCGAATTGCTGACGGCCTTCGATGATTCGTCGGCGCCCGTGGTGGTGCGCGGCAACCTGCCCAACGTCTATGACGGCATCTACCGCGCCGCCTATTCCTACGGCATGTCCAAGGTGATGACCCAGCGGTTGATCAAGTTGCTGGCGTCCGACGTCGACTTCCAATCCCGCCTCAGCCCCGCCGACCGCATCGAAGTCCTGTTCTCGCAGCCCGACGGTGACGACCAGACCTCGGACAGCTCCGAGCTTCTTTACGTCTCGGCGACGTTCGGCGGCCAGACCCGCAACTTCTACCGCTTCCAGATGCAGGACGGCGGCACCGACTATTTCGATGAGGACGGCTCGAGCGCCGAGCAGTTCCTGTTGCGCAATCCCCTGCCCGCCGGGAAATTCCGCTCCGGTTTCGGCGCCCGCAGGCATCCGATCCTCGGCTATGTCCGCATGCACACCGGCGTCGATTGGTCCGCGCCGATCGGCACGCCGATCATCGCCGCCGGCAACGGCACGGTCGAGAAGGTCGGCTGGGCCGGCGGCTACGGCAAGCAGATCATCATCCGCCATGCCAATGGCTATGAGACATCATACAATCACCAGAGCGCCTTTGCCAAAGGCATCGAACCGGGCGTGCACGTCCGCCAGGGCCAGACCATCGGCTTCCTCGGCCAGACCGGCCTCGCCACCGGCCCGCATCTTCACTACGAGCTGATCGTCAACGGCACCAAGGTTGATCCGATGCGTGTCCGCCTGCCGGTCGGCAAGGTGCTGAAGGGCGATGACCTCGTCGCCTTCAAGCGCGAGCGCGAGCGCATCGACGAACTGCTGAAGCAGGAAGACAGCGATTCGCTGAAGGTTGCGAGCGCCAAGATCGACGGTTGACCCGCTTCAGCCTTGCCGATCTTCGGCCTGTCGCGGCCATGGCAATCGCTCACCGGGAATGGTCGTCCAGGCGATGACAGCCGCAATCAGGCAAAGCAGCGCGGTCACCGAAGAAACCGCGGCAAAAGCGGCATCGCTGGCGGCGAGCCTCGCCGCATCGATGGCCCGCGCAAGCCCGGCTGGCGCCGGTTCACCAAATCCTGGGATGGCGGACGTTGCGCTCGCGTCCAGCGCATTCGCGTAAACCCATGCGGCAAGCGAGCCCATCGCCGCCACCGCGATCAGACCGCCGATGCGTGAGACGGCATTGTTGATGCCGGAGGCGGCCCCCGTGTCCTTGTCTTCCACCGCCGTCATGATCGCGGTCGACAAAGGCGACACGACCAGAGCCATGCCGAGCCCCATCAGCCCCATCAGCGGGAATATTCCGATCCAGAAATTGTGGATACCGGCGTAGGTGAGCAAGGCCAGCCCGGCAAACGCGAAAGCCACGACCAAGCTGCCGCAGGCGATCGGAAAACGGGGTCCGATCCGGTCCGACAGCTTGCCGACCGGTCCCGACAAAAGCGCGATCAATGCCGACAAGGGCAGGAAGATGAAGCCGACCTCGGCCGTGCTCAGATCCCAGCCGGCGATCAGCAGCATCGGCAGATAGAAAAGGTTGGCCGATAGCGCAAAATAGAGGAAGAATGTCGCCACATTGGCGCCGGCGAAAGCACCGACGCGAAACAGGCTGAGGTCGATCATCGGCTCGCGCTGCCGAAGCTCGAAGACGATGAAGACAGCCAGCAGTACAACGCCTGCGGCAATGCTCGGCCCTGCCATGAGGCCCTCGCCGCTGGCGCTCATCGAGGTCAGCCCATAGGCAAGCGCGCCGAAGGCCAATGTCGCGAGCGCTGCACCACCGAGATCCAGGCTGCGTTTCTCCGTCGGCGTATCGGCAGGAACCTTGGCCAGCAGAAGCCAGATCGAGATCAAGCCCAGCGGCAGGTTGATGGCGAAGATCGCCCGCCAGATGCCGTCGCCGAAGGCCGACAGCACGAAACCGCCGAACACCGGGCCAAGTGCCGTGGTCAGCGCTGAAGCCGCCGCCCAGATCCCAATCGCGCGGCCGCGTTCTTTCTTCGGGTAGGCCTTGGCGATGATGGCGAGGCTGCCGGGCACCATGATTGCCGCACCGATGCCCTGCAACGCGCGAAATGCGATCAGCACAATGGCATTCGGCGCCAGCGCACAGGCCAGCGAAGCGACGATGAACAGCGCAATGCCGGACACGAAGGCGCGGCGCAGACCGAATCGGTCGCCGGCGGCACCCCCGGCCAGGATCAGCGCCGACAGCGTCAATGCATAGGCATTGGAAATCCACTGCGCCTCGGCAAGGCTGGCGCCGAGGTTGACGCGAATCGCCGGTGTGGCGATGGCCAGGATCGAGCCGTCTATGAAGCCAAGCGCCGAGGCCAGAATTGCCGCGATCAGCACAAATCGCCGCTGCGACTGCGGACAAAACGTTCCATGCGTGACCGGGCTGGTCAGCGGGACCGCGGCAGCTTTGCTCGGTGAATGCATGAAACCTTGCTTAAACCCCTAGCGCATCGGCAACAACCGGCCAGTGGCTTGCAGTCATTGAAACCAGCCGTTTGGCCAGGGTTGCACCCTGACAGGGTGCAAATGGCACAGTCATGCCAGCCCCGTTACGTGCAGCCGGCGGGGATTTCGATGAGGCGGCCGCTTGAAAGCTCGGCTTCATCCTGATCATGCAGCTGGTCTATGCCGCCGCACTTCCCAGTTCACTGCTGCGCAAGGTTATCGGCTGAAGGTCCGCCGACAAACTCCACCGTGACACCCGGCGAAACCAGCTTGGCCAACTCCCGCGCATCCCAGTTGGTCAGGCGTACGCAGCCATGGCTTTCGGTTTTGCCGATCTTCGACGGATCCGGCGTGCCGTGGATGCCATAGGTCGGCTTGTCCAGGGCGATCCAGACCGAGCCGACGGGACCGTTCGGCCCAGGCGGAATGGTCAGGACTTTGTCGTTCTGGCCCTGCTTGAAATTGATGCTGGGATTGTAGGTGTAGTTCGGATCGAGCGCGACGCGCGACACCGTGTGAATGCCGGACGGTGACGGCGTGTCCGAAGAGCCGATGGTTGCGGGATAGGCCGCGACCAGCCTGCCGCCGGCATCATAGGCGAAAACCTCTTTCTTGTCCTTGTCGGCGACGATGCGGGCCACCGGCGTCGAAACCAGTTTGCCGAAATTGGCGACCTTGATGGTCGTGCCGGGACGATTGAAATCGAGGTCCGGGTTGAGCGCTTTGAGATAATTCTCATCCATGTGGAAGCGCTCTGCGAGCGCCTCGGTCACCGACGTATAGCCCATGCGATCGAGTTGCGCCTTCTGGCTGTAGTCTTCCGGGATCGACGCGACATAGGGACCGGCCGCATCCTCCGCTGTGATCGTGTAGTTGGCGAAGGCATCGCCGCCGGATTGCGCAAGTGCCGCCTGGATGGCGACCGCGTCGGTCGATCGCAGATTGGCGCCGGTGATCTGGTTGTAGGCAGCGAGCGCCTTGTCGACGTTCGAACCGAAACGCCCGTCGATGACGCCAGGCGAAGCGCCACCCCGGTCGAGCAGCACCTGAAGGGCGGCGACATCCTGGCGCGCTCCCAGCGACAGTGCCGGGGCAACAGTGGTCTTGCCGCCAGCCTCTGGTGGCAGAGCTGCCTGATCGGCTGACGTCGCCGGCTGGGCAGGGTCTATCGAGGCCTCGTTCAGCGGCTGGCGCTTGATGGTACCCGGCTTTGCCGGCTGCGGCGCGTCGGGATAATTGTCATCGTAGCTGCCATCGTCCTGCGGTGCCGGCGGATAGGCTTCGACGGCATTGTCCCCATAGGGATCGTACTCGTCCGCCGGCGGCGGGATAACGCGGCCTTCCTCTTCCAACTGCTGGCGCCGGAACCGCGCCATGTCTTCCGGATCGTCGAGATAGTAGCGGTCGTCGCCGTCGGGGGCGCGGCCCAGTTCGCGCAGTCGTGTCTCGCGGCGCAAGGCGCGGCGGTCGAGCCGGGTCTGCGGCGGCTGGATGGCGATGACCTTGCCGGTATCGGCATCGACGATCACGCGGTTGCCCCTGGCGTCGTAGTAGATGTCGAGATTGCCGTCCTGGGCGACAAGGATGCCACCGGTATCGGCGGCACGGACAATCGGTGGTGCGCTGTCCTGCGTCGGGGCTGCGATTGCATTGGCAGACAAAAGCCCGCCGGCAAGTACCGAAAGGGTGAAGATCGTACGCAGCATAGTGGCGAAACTCTCCGGTCCGTAATTGCCGCCGCCCGGCATTGTTCTCTGGCGAAGCCCCTCGTCAGCAAACCAGTTACCCACCATATGGTTCCAACATGAACCGGGCATGAAGATGGCGGTTTTCCAGCGCCTCGAGGAATATAGACTAGCTTGCGGCAAGTCCCAATTCCTTGCGCGCCTGCCTGGTCAGTTTCAGGGCTACAAGGCGATGGCTCTCGCGCAGATAGTCCTTCAGCGCGGCATCATCCATGCTCTGGCTTGTCCGACGCTGGATCCATGTCATGCCGCGCGAGGCAAGATAGGGCGCGGGCCGCAGGCCCGGCTGCTCCTTGAGCACATCATAGGCGATATCGGAACATTTGAAGGTGACGAAGAGCTGCTGGCCCTGGTCCCAGCCGCCAACCGCGAAGACCTTGTTTCCGACCTTCCAGACATGGGCGCCGCCCCATTGGACAACGTGACTCGTCGCGGGCAGCGAGGCGCAGAAGCCGTTGTAGTCGTCCAGCGTCATCCCGCCCCCTTTTTTTTGCGCACGTCGCCCAAAAGTGGCCCCGGTTTTGGGAAAACGACATGCATATGACAAAGACCTAAAACGCCGCGCGTCCGGGAAGGACGCGCGGCGTAGGATCAGGCTGCCACTTCCGCCGCGACGATCGCCGGCTTCGAGCGGAAGTTCAGCCGGTCGGAACCGGCTGTCACCTTGACGGTCGAGCCGTCGAGGATGTCGCCGAGCAGGATCTTCTCCGCCAGCGGGTCCTGCAATTCCTTCTGCATCACCCGCTTCAGCGGCCGCGCGCCATAGGCCGGATCGTAGCCCTTGGCCGCCAGCCAGTCGACCGCCTCCTGGTCCAGCGACAGCGTGATCTTGCGGTCGACAAGCAGGCTCTCCAGCCGCTTGAGCTGGATCTCGACGATGCGGCCCATATCCTGCCGGCGCAGCCGGTGGAACAGGATCACCTCGTCGACGCGGTTGAGGAACTCCGGCCGGAACGACGCCCTGACGACACCCATCACCTCGTCGCGAACCAGATCGACGTCCTGATCCTCGGTGAGATTGACGAGATATTCGGCGCCCAGGTTCGACGTCATGATGATCAGCGTGTTGCGGAAGTCGACCGTGCGGCCCTGCCCGTCGGTCAGGCGGCCGTCATCGAGCACCTGCAACAGCACGTTGAACACATCGGGATGCGCCTTCTCGATCTCGTCGAACAGCACGACCTGATAAGGCCGGCGCCGCACCGCTTCGGTCAACGCGCCGCCTTCCTCATAGCCGACATAGCCGGGAGGTGCGCCGATCAGCCGGGCGACCGAGTGCTTTTCCATGAACTCCGACATATCGATGCGCACCATCGCGCCCTCGTCGTCGAACAGGAAGCTTGCCAGCGCCTTGGTCAGTTCGGTCTTGCCGACGCCCGTCGGCCCGAGGAACATGAACGAGCCGATCGGCCGGTTCGGGTCCTGCAGGCCCGCGCGAGCGCGCCGCACCGCTTTGGAAACAGCCTGCACCGCCTCGCCCTGGCCGACGACACGCTTGCCGATCTCGTCTTCCATGCGCAGCAGCTTGTCGCGCTCGCCCTGCAGCATCTTGTCGACCGGAATGCCGGTCCAGCGCGAGACGATATGGGCCACGTGATCCGGCGTGACCACCTCTTCGACCATGCCGGCCTTGCCGTCCTGGGTTTCGGCCTCTTTCAGCTTCTTTTCCAGTTCCGGGATCTTGCCATAGGCAAGCTCGCCGGCGCGCTGGAATTCACCCTTGCGCTGCGCAATGGCGAGCTCGTTGCGCGCCTCGTCAAGCTGCTTCTTCAGATCGGCGGCCAGCCCGAGCTTCTGCTTCTCCGCCTGCCATTTGGCAGTGATCTCGGTCGATTCCTCCTCGAGGCCGACGAGTTCCTTTTCCAGGCGGGCAAGCCGATCCTTCGAGGCGTCGTCCGTCTCGACCTTCAGCGCCTCGCGTTCGATCTTGAGCTGCATGATGCGGCGATCGATCTCGTCCAGCGCCTCGGGCTTGGAATCGACCTGCATGCGCAGCCGCGATGCGGCTTCGTCGACCAGATCGATCGCCTTGTCCGGCAGGAAGCGATCGGCGATGTAGCGGTTGGACAGCGTCGCCGCCGCCACCAGCGCCGAATCCGAAATGCGCACCTTGTGGTGCTGCTCGTACTTCTCCTTCAGGCCGCGCAGGATCGAGACGGTGTCTTCCACCGTCGGCTCGTCGACGAACACCGGCTGGAAGCGGCGGGCAAGCGCTGCATCCTTCTCGACATGCTTGCGATACTCATCGAGCGTGGTGGCGCCGACGCAGTGCAGCTCGCCGCGCGCCAGCGCCGGCTTCAGAAGGTTCGACGCATCCATGGCGCCATCCGCCTTGCCGGCACCGACCAGGGTGTGCATCTCATCGATGAACAGGATGATGTTGCCGCTGGCCGAGGTGACTTCGGAGAGCACGGCCTTCAGCCGCTCCTCGAACTCGCCGCGATATTTGGCGCCGGCAATCAGCGCGCCCATGTCGAGCGCCATCAATTGCTTATCCTTCAGCGATTCCGGCACGTCGCCATTGACGATGCGCAGCGCCAGGCCTTCGGCGATCGCCGTCTTGCCGACGCCCGGTTCGCCGATCAGCACCGGATTGTTCTTGGTGCGGCGCGACAGCACCTGAATGGTGCGGCGGATCTCGTCGTCACGGCCGATCACGGGGTCCAGCTTGCCGGCACGGGCATCCGCGGTCAGGTCGCGCGCGTATTTCTTCAGCGCGTCGTAGCCCTGTTCGGCACTCGCCGAATCGGCGGTGCGGCCCTTGCGGACGTCATTGATGACCTGGTTGAGCGCCTGCGCGGTGACGCCGGCCTTGGCCAGTATGTCGGCGGTCTTGGCCGACTTCTCCATGGCCAGCGCCTGCAAGAGCCGCTCCACCGTGACAAAGCTGTCGCCGGCTTTCTTGGCCAGTTCCTCGGCGGTCGAAAACGCTTTTGCCAGCGGCTGGGCCAGATAGAGCTGGCCATTGCCGCCCTCGACCTTGGGCATCGCTTCGAGCGCCGTCTCGACGCCAAGCTTGACGTCGCGAACGTTGCCGCCGGCGCGTTCGATCAGCGACGCGGCCAGGCCCTCATCGTCGTCGACGAGCACTTTCAGGATATGCTCAGGGGTGAATTGCTGATGGTTGCGGGAAAGCGCCATAGTCTGCGCGGACTGGATAAAACCGCGCACGCGCTCTGAGTATTTCTCAAGGTTCATATCTGTCTCCTTCCATCACCGGCCCGCTTTGCGGCACCGGATCCGATTGCGGTGACGGACCCGCCCATTCGAGCCGGGTCCAGTTGAGGCTGATATGGTGCACAAGCTCCGAACCCTCAAGACGTCTCGCTATCGGCAACTTCATAATATTGCACGGCCGCCCAAACGAAAACGGCGGAGATTTCTCTCCGCCGTTCAATGCCTTGAAATGCCGTTCGATCAGTTGTCGATATCGACATTGACCGGTTGGGCGTTGCCGCTGTCGACCGGGGCCGCAGCCGCCTCGCCGGCGTTGGCCACGGAATTGGCATTGTCACTACCGCCATCAACCTGATCGGCGTTGACGCGCGGGCGGCGCGGCCGCCTCGGACGACGGGCAGCACCGCTTTCGGCGGCCGCCTCGTTGAGTTCGGCCTGGGCCGCAAGGCCTGCCGGCGAAAGATTCTCGAACGACGGAGCCGGTTCGGCCGGCACTACAGATTCAGTCGGCGAAACGGCTTCGCCCTGAACCGGGGGCTCGTTGCCCTGCGGTTGACCACCTTGCTCCACAGACGAACCAAAGTCGCGCTGGCCGTTCTGGCCATAACCGCCATTGGGGCGACGATCGCGATGGCGCCCGCCATTGTTGTCGCGGCCACCATTGTTGCGCCCGCCATTATTATCACGGGCCTCGCGGCCACCTTCCCGGTTGAGCGCAACCTCGGCCGGCGTCCCTTCGATGACCGGCTGCGGGCCGGCGCCATGGTTGATCACCGGGATCTGGGCATCGGAAACAGTGTTGCTGTTGTTGCTGTTGTTGCTGCCGTTGTCGAAATCGTCGCGGTCCTCGTCGCCGTCATCGTCGAAATCATCGCGATTCTGCTGCGCGTTCTGGATCGGCATCTGCGCCTGTGCGGCCGCGATGATGCGATTGTAGTGCTCGGCGTGCTGGAGATAGTTCTCCGCCATGACCCGGTCGCCGGAGCTGTGAGAATCGCGGGCAAGGGTGGCGTACTTTTCGGCGATCTGCTGAGCCGAACCGCGGATCTTCACATCCGGGCCATTGCTCTCGTAGTTGCGCGTCAGGGGATTAGGCCCCTTGCGGTTGTTGTTGTTATTGTTGTTATTGTTACCACCGCCGCCGCCATTATTGTTGCGACCGCGCATGCGCCTGTTCTGCTGTTGTGGCCTCATCAAACTCTCTTCATTTTGAAATTTTCGAAAAACTCTTCACGAACGGAGGCGCTCATGCAGCCAGCCGTTTCGTCTCTTCACCGGCGTTCGCCCGCATCGATTGCGTTGGCGCCACGTGTCATCCTGTTCCGGTTACATCACTTGCCGGACGATTCCCGCACGAAGCTTGGGCATCGTTTGCGCAAGAAGGCAGCTATTTCCAAGGAAAACCGAATCGCTAAGAGCACTGCCTGCTTCGTCTCATCCGGTTAAGGCGACCCTAGCCGCATTCCCCGGCATTGCCAAGCGCTTTTTTGCACTGCGTCAAGGCTTTATCCTTTCAAAGACAATAACCCTGTCGTTTCGGCCGAGGTCGCGAAAAACACCGCCCGGCATGTAGCCAGCTGCAGCGAATATCTCGCAGACCTCATCGCTTTGCGTATGGCCGATCTCGACCGCAATCCTGCCTTCAGCTTCCAAAAACCTTGCCGCTTGCGCAGCGATGGTTCTGTAGGGGTTCAGACCGTCCGCGCCGCCATCCAGGGCCAGGCGCGGGTCGAAATTGCGGACTTCGTCCTGCAGATTTCCAATGTCTTCCGTGGTTATATAGGGAGGGTTTGCGGCGATTACATGGTACCGGCCGAAAACTTTTTCGAACCAGTCCGACTGCAGCGCCGTGAACCGGTCTGCAAGACCCAGTTTCCCGGCATTACTGGCCGCCGTCGCCAGCGCACCTGCGGACAGATCGACGCCGGTTGCGCTAGCCGTCGGTACGACGCTGAGCAGCGCCAGCGCAATGGCGCCGGTGCCGGTGCCAAGATCGAGGATGCGGCACCCGCCTTCCCGCGCCGCAACTGCCTTGACGAAGGGCAATATCGCCTCGACCAGCGTTTCGGTATCCGGCCGCGGCTCCAGCGTTTCCGGCGACAGCGACAGGCGCAAACCGTAGAATTCACGATAGCCGAGGATGCGATGCACCGGTTCGCCGCCAGCGCGGCGTCTCAGGGCGGCATCGATTTCGGCAACAATGCCGGCGCCGAGCCTGCGTTCAGGGTCCGCAATGGCTTGCGTGCGCGTCGTGCCCGAAAAATGCTCGACGATCAGCCGCGCATCGAGCGCCGGGTCGTCGACAGTGGTGCCAAGCCGGGCCCGCGCTTCCCGCAGCAGCGGGCCGAGTGCGTCGGGCAGGTCAGTCATCGATGCCGATGTCGGCGAGCAATTTCGACTGGTGATCGGCAATCAGCGCGTTGATGATCTCGTCGAGTTCGCCCATCATCACCCGGTCGAGCTTGTAGAGCGTCAAATTGATGCGATGGTCGGTGACGCGGCCTTGCGGGAAATTATAGGTGCGGATGCGCTCCGAGCGGTCACCGGAACCGACCTGCGACTTGCGCGATTCGGAACGCTCCTCGTCGGCCTTGCCGCGCTCCAGATCATAGAGCCGGGCACGCAGGATCTGCATGGCCTTGGCGCGGTTCTGATGCTGCGATTTCTCCGCCTGCACGACCATGATGCCAGTCGGCAGATGAGTGATGCGGACGGCCGAATCGGTGGTGTTGACGTGCTGGCCGCCCGAACCCGAGGCGCGCATCGTGTCGATGCGGATGTCTTCGGCCCTGATGTCGATGTCGACCTCTTCGGCTTCGGGCAGCACCGCGACGGTTGCGGCCGAGGTGTGAATGCGCCCGCTGGCCTCCGTTGCCGGCACACGCTGCACGCGGTGCACGCCGGATTCGAATTTCAGATGCGCAAAGACGCCCTTGCCCGACACCGTGGCGATGATTTCCTTGAAGCCGCCGGCGTCGCCATCGCTGGCCGAGGCGGTTTCGAAACGCCAGCCGCGTTCGGCGGCGTAGCGCTCATACATGCGAAACAGGTCGCCGGCGAACAGCGCGGCCTCGTCACCGCCGGTGCCGGCGCGGATTTCGAGAATGGCGTTCTTGTCGTCGGCGGCATCCCTGGGCAACAGCAGGATCTGGATATCCTTCTGCAACGCCTCGATGCGCTCCTCGATCTCCGGCAGCTCGGCCTCGGCGAGCGCCCGCATCTCGGCATCGGTGCCCTTGTCGGCAAGCATGGCTTCCAGATCGGCCTGTTCACGCTCGGCCAGGCGCAATGCCCTGACCTTGGCGACCATATCCTGGATTTCGGCATATTCGGACGCCATGCGCACATAGGCATCCGGCGCCGGACCAGCCGACATCTGCGCTTCGAGCATCTCGAAACGCTTGACGACTTGATCCATACGATCGCGGGGCAAATTGACCATGATGAGGCTGCTACAATGGGATCGAACGGTCGTCGGCAAAGGCCTGCAGCAGCGCCCGCATCGGCAAGCCCTGTGCCGGAGCCATCAGATTGTCGTCGAAAAACGCCTTCAACTCGTCCAGCGGCAGTTCCGTCAGCATCGCCTTGACCGGACCGATCGAGGCCGGCGACATCGAGATCGAACGGAAACCGAGGCCGATCAGCGCCATCGCCGAGATCGGCTTGCCGGCGAGTTCGCCGCACAGCGTCACCGGCGTATTGTTGCGGACGCCGGCATCGGCGATCTGCTTGAGCACACGCAGGAACGGCGCCGACAGCGTGTCGAAGCGGTTTGCCAATTGCGTGTTGCCACGGTCGACGGCCATGACGAACTGGAACAGGTCGTTCGAACCGACCGAGACGAAATCGACCGCCTTCATCAATTCATCGAGCTGGAACAATAGCGACGGAACTTCCAACATCGCCCCCAGCTTCAGGCTGGTCGGCAAATGATGGGCAAAGCGCGAGAGATGCCGCACCTCGCGGTCGATGATCTCGCGTGCCTGGGCGATCTCGCCCAGCTCGGTCACCATCGGCAGCATCAGCTTCAATTCGCGGCCGCCGCTGGCCTTGAGCAAAGCGCGGATCTGGGTGCGCAACAACCCCGGCCGGTCAAGCGTCAGCCGGATCGCCCGCCAGCCAAGCGCCGGGTTCTCTTCCTGGATCGCACCCTTGAAATAGGGCAGCACCTTGTCGCCGCCAATGTCGATGGTGCGGAAAGTGACCGGCTTGCCGCGCGCCGCTTCGAGCACGTCGCGGTACAGCTTTTCCTGGGCTTCGGCCCGGGGAAATGTCGAGGCGACCATGAATTGAAGTTCGGTGCGGAACAGGCCGATACCGGCCGCGCCCGCTTCGGCAAGCTGCGGCAGGTCGACGGCGAGACCGGCATTCATCAACAGGTCGACCTGGACACCGTCCCTGGTCGTCGACGGCTTCTTGCGCAGCTCGCGGTAGACCTCTTGCCGGCGCGCCCTGAAGCGCACCTTTTCGGCGTAGGCGGCCTCGAGATCGGGCTGCGGCCGCAAATGGATCACGCCCTCTTCGCCGTCGACGATGATGGCATCGCCGTTTTCCGCCATGGAAACGGCGCCCTTCATCTGCCCGGCGACGGGAATGCCCATGGCACGCGCGACTATGACGACGTGACTGGTCGCGGCACCATCCTCGAGCACCAGCCCGCGCATCTTGTCGCGGGGATAATCGAGCAGCTCGGCGGCCCCCATCGAACGGGCAACGATGATGGCATCCTTCGGCAGCGATGCGGCGACATCTTCCGGCCCGCGCCCCATCAGCTGGCGCAGCAGGCGGTTGGCGAGGTCGTCGAAATCGCTCATCCGCTCGCGCAGATAGGGATCGGTCATGTGCAGCATGCGGGCGCGCATGTCGCTCTGCACCTTTTCCACCGCCGCTTCGGCCGTCAGGCCGTTGCGGATGGCCTCTTCCAGCCGCCGCACCCAGCCGCGATCGTTGGCGAACATGCGATAGGCTTCCAACACCTGGCGATGCTCGCCTTCGAAGGCGACGTCGCGGCGTTCCAGCATGTCGTCGATGGACAGCCTGAGCGAGCTGAGTGAGGTTTCGAGCCGGCGGACCTCTTCCTCGCTGTCTTCGTTGAACAGATTGGTGACGACGATGCGCGGCTCGTGCAGCACGACGTGGCCGAGCCCGACGCCTTCATTGAAGGACAGGCCGGTGAAGCTGACAGGACGGCGCAGATCGAGTTCAAGGCCGGGCCGGGTCAGCCGCGCCAGATCGCCGGTGGCGATCATCTCGGCGATCACCATTGCCGTGGTTTCCAGCGCTTCGACCTCGTCGTCGCGGTAATGGCGCATGGTCTTGTTCTGCACCACAAGCACGCCCAGCGTGCGCCCTGCCCGCAGCACCGGCACGCCGAGGAACGAGTTGTAGATCTCTTCCCCGGTCTCCGGCAGATAGGCGAAGGCAGGGTGTTCCTGCGCATTGGAGAGGTTGAGCGGCCGCGCGCTGGCGGCGATCGTGCCGACCAGGCCTTGGCCCAGCCGCAACTGCGCCAAATGGACGGCGTTCGGGTTCAGACCTTCGGTGGCGTAGAGTTCGAGCACCGAATCGGCGCGCAGCACATAGAGCGAGCAGACTTCCGCGACCATGTTGGAGGCGATGTCGCGCACAATCCGGTCAAGCCGCTCCTGCGGCTCCAGCGGCTCCTGCATGAGCTCGCGGAGCCGTTTGAGCAAAACGCGCGGGCCACTGGCCTGATCACGCATCGCGGCTTCTTCTCCAATGGGCATTCTGCCCGCCGCAGTTTCCACCGCGACCGGCGCACACGCAACAACTCAAATCGTTCTCGCTACTGCTTATCCAGACCGTAGACGGAATGCAAAGTACGAACCGCAAGTTCCGTATACGGACCGTCGATCAGGATCGAAATCTTGATCTCGGAGGTCGTGATGGCGCGGATGTTGATCGATTTGTCGGCCAGCGCCTTGAAAGCGGTGGCGGCGACGCCGGCATGGCTCCTCATGCCGATGCCGATGACCGAAACCTTCGACATGCCGGCTTCCGACTGCACGACATCGTAGCCGATCGAAGCCTTGAGGCGTTCAAGCACGGCCAGCGCCTTGTCGACATCGCCCGACGGCACGGTGAAGGTCATGTCGGTGAACTTGCCGTCCTCGGAAATGTTCTGGACGATCATGTCGACATTGATGTTGGCCTCGGCCAGCGGCCCGAAGATGCCGGCGGCAACGCCCGGCCGGTCGCCGACCCGGCGCAGCGAAATCTGCGCTTCATCCTTGGCGTAGGCAATTCCGGTGACGACCTGCTGTTCCACGATCTCTTCCTCGTCGCAAATGAGCGTTCCGGGCGGATTGAGCAAATCCCCCATTCCGGGCGCGTCGGGATCGTCGAAGGACGACCGCACGAAGGTACGCACCCTGTGCACCATGGCAAGCTCGACCGAACGCACCTGCAGAACCTTGGCGCCGAGCGAGGCCATTTCAAGCATTTCCTCGAACGATATCTTGGCCAGCCGCCGCGCCTTGGGCTCGATGCGCGGATCGGTGGTGTAGACCCCGTCGACGTCGGTATAGATGTCGCAGCGATCAGCCTTGACCGCCGCGGCTATGGCGACAGCACTGGTATCGGAGCCGCCGCGGCCGAGCGTGGCGATACGATTGTCCGGGCCGATGCCCTGGAACCCGGCGATCACCGCCACCTGGCCCTCGCCGAAGCGCTTGATCAGGAACGCGCCGTCGATGTCGAGGATGCGCGCCGCTCCATGCGCATTGTCGGTCTTGATCGGGATCTGCCAGCCCTGCCAGGAGCGGGCATGCACGCCCATGTTCTGCAAGGTGATGGCCAGAAGGCCGGCCGTGACCTGCTCGCCGGAAGCGACGACCGCGTCATATTCGCGTGCGTCATGCATCGGCGAGGCCTCACGCGTCCACCCGACCAGTTCATTGGTTTTCCCGGCCATCGCCGAAACGACCACCGCCACCTCATGGCCGGCGTCGACCTCGCGTTTGACGTGACGCGCCACGTTGCGGATGCGGGCGATGTCGGCGACCGAGGTTCCGCCGAATTTCATCACGATGCGCGCCATGGGAGCGAAATGCCTTTGCCTGAAGCCGGATCCCGGCCAAAAGCCGGAATCCCGAAAAGCGGAAGGCCGGCTGACGCCGGCCGCTGAATGCGCGGCCTCCTTAGCCAAATGATGAAGGTTTCGCAAGGCTGGCGGCCGATTGCCGGCGCCAGAAGCCGGCATATTGCCTTCCGCCCCGCCGCCGCCTACGAAATGCAGCCTGCGGGGAATTCTTTTGGTTCGGCATAACAGATGATGATTGCTCGTCTTCGACGTGCCATGCGATGGCAATCGCTCCCGCTTGTCGCCGGCTTCGCCGTGCTGGCGCTGATTGTCGGCAGCCGCGCCATGCTGGTCGAGGAACAGCGGGCCAACCGCGCCGCCGCGCGCGAGGCAATCGAATATCAGCAATTGCTTTCGGGTCTGCTTTCTCTGGCGCAGGAAGCCGAGAGCGGCCAGCGGGGCTACCTGCTGACCGGCGAGAAATCCTATCTCGAACCCTATCGGAGCGCTGTCGGCGCCATTCCGGGCCAACTTGCCCACATCGACAGCTTGACCGCCCCCGACGACCAGCTCGTCCAGCCGATCAACCATATCAAGGACGCGCTTTCGCAAAAGCAGGCTGAACTGGCCGAGACGATTGCCCTGTACGACCAGGGCAATGCGACGAAAGCGCTGGATCTGATTCGCAGCGGCCAGGGCAAGGCCGTGATGGACGAAATCCGGACCAGCATGGATACGGTCCGACGCATCAGCGCCGCAGCCGTCGCCGCGCGCGACGCGCATACCGACCAGGTCGAGGCCTGGCTACGCATCGGTTCGCTGGCGGCGCTGCTGGCGATCTTCCTGCTTGCCGGCTACGCGATCAGGGAATCGCGCCGCCGCTTCCGTGAGGTGGCCGTCGCCCAGGATGAGTTGGTGCGCAAGAACGTCGCCCTCGGTAAGGAGATCGAGACTCGCGAAAAGGCCGAATCCCAGATCCGCCAGATGCACAAGATGGAGGCGGTCGGCCAGCTTACAGGCGGCATCGCCCACGACTTCAACAACATGCTGGCGGTGATCATCAGCGCCATGAACCTCGCCCAGCGCAAGCTGGCGCGCGGCGAGCACGACATCGCACAATTCATCGACGCGGCGATCGATGCCGCGACCCGTGCCGCCAATCTGACGGCCCGGCTGCTCGCCTTCTCGCGCCAGCAGCCGCTGGCGCCGCAGATCGTGGACGCCAACCGTCTGCTGACCGGGATGTCCGACCTGATCCGGCGGGCACTCGGCGAAACCATCCGTATCGAAACGGTGCTGGCGGGAGGCTTGTGGAAAACCCATGCCGACCCGAGCCAGATCGAGAACGCCGTTCTCAACCTGGCCGTCAACGCCCGCGACGCCATGGGCGATGATGGCAAGCTGACCATCGAGACCGCCAACAGCCATCTCGACGACAGCTACGCCGCCGCCCATGCCGAAGTCGCGGCCGGCCAGTATGTGATGATCGCCGTCAGCGATACCGGTTCGGGCATGACCCCCGATGTCATCGCCAAGGCCTTCGAACCCTTCTTCACCACCAAGGCGGTCAACAAGGGCACCGGCCTAGGGTTGAGCCAGGTGTTCGGCTTCGTCAAGCAGTCGGGTGGCCATGTCAACATCTATTCCGAACCCGGCGAAGGCACGACGATCAAGATCTACTTGCCGCGGTATTTCGGCGCCGAAGAGCCGGCCGTGACCACGCGGCGAGGCGACAACACCGCCGCACCGGTCACCGAAACGATCCTTGTCGTCGAGGATGATGCCCGCGTGCGGGTCTCCACGACTGAGGCCATACGAGAACTCGGATACACCGTCATTCATGCAGCGAGCGGCGAGGAAGCGTTGCAGAAACTGGCGGAGAACCCGAACGTCGCCCTGCTGTTCACCGACATCGTCATGCCCGTCATGAACGGCCGCAAGCTGGCGGAAGAGGCCGTTGCCCGCATGCCGCTGCTGAAGGTGATCTTCACCACCGGCTTCACCAGGAACGCGGTGGTCCACAACGGCGTGCTCGACCACGACGTGCATTTCCTCGCCAAGCCCTTCACCATCGAGCAACTGGCGGCGAAACTGCGTGACGTGCTCGGCACGAAGTAGGTCGGCCACTCTGTCAGCCCCTTGGCAGCATCGAAAATTGTTGCCTTGACATTCGCGGCCTCACGCCCGACTTCCTAGCGCATGACCCCGAAATCGAAGTCGATTTCGGAAAGGATCATGCGCAGAATCTAAAGTGCTACAGCGTCCTTTGCGCGTCCAAGAGGACGCGCGGCGCTGTAGTGTCGAGGAGACCAACCCATGCCAGAGCCCCGACGATCGACGATCGATGCCGGAGAGGTGGAGCGCTTTTCCGCCCTTGCCGCCGAATGGTGGAACCCGAACGGCAAGTTCCGTCCCCTGCACAAATTCAATCCGGTCCGGCTGGCCTATATCCGCGACCAGATAGCAACGCGCTTCGGCCGTGACCCGCGCGCTGCAAGGCCTTTCGAGGGCCTGCGCATCCTCGACATCGGCTGCGGCGGCGGACTTCTGTGCGAGCCGATGGCGCGGCTTGGCGCCGAAGTCGTGGGTGCGGATGCCTCCGAAACCAATATCGAAGTGGCCAAGCTGCACGCCGCCGAGGGCAATGTCAGCATCGACTATCGCGCCACGACGGCTGAGGACCTTGCCGACGCCGGCGAAAAGTTCGACGTCATCCTCAACATGGAAGTGGTCGAGCATGTCGCCGACATCGACCTGTTCGTCGCCAAATGCGGCGAGATGGTGCGGCCCGGCGGCGTCATGTTCGTGGCCACTATCAACCGCACGCTGAAGGCGCTGGGCTTAGCCATCATCGGCGCCGAATATGTGCTGCGCTGGCTACCGCGCGGCACCCACCAGTTCGGCAAGCTGGTGCGCCCGGAAGAACTCGAAAAGGCGCTTGGCGGCGCCGGCCTGACCATCATCGACCGCACCGGCGTCACCTACAACCCGCTGGCCGACCGCTGGGCACGCTCGAAGGACATGGACGTCAACTACATGGTCCTGGCGGAAAAAGGCTCAGTCTGACCTTATTCTGAATTCTGGCCTTATTCAGAATTCAGCGGCCTGTAGCCGCCGCGCCAGTAGATCAGCGCCTGGCCGGCATCGTGGGTGCGCACGGCCTCGACCGAGCCGATGACGATGGAATGCGTGCCGCGATCGATCATCTCGTCGAGGCTGCAGTCGAAGGCGGCCACCGCGTCCGAAAGCAGTAAAGCTCCGGTCTTGAGCGTCGTCCATTCGGCGCCCTCATAGCGGTCCTTGCCCTTGATGCCGCCAAAGCCGGAGAACCGCTCGGCCACGCGCTGATGCTTGGGCCCAAGCGAATTGACGCCGAAATGCCGGTAGCGTTCGATCACCGGCCAGGTCGACGACGACCTGTTGACGCAGGCGATCACCTTGGGCGGCTCGGCCGACAGCGAGACGACCGAAATGACCACCAGGCCGGAGCGATCCTCGCCGGTGCCGGCGGTGATGACGCTGACATTGCCGACGATCAGCCGCATCGCGGCGCGAAAATCAGCTACATCGACAGCAGTCGCCTCTGATGTCTTCGGTTCGTTCATGGCTTGCTCCAGAGCACGATTCCAAAAAGGGAACGGTCCTCGGAAAAGATCACGCTCAAACAGGAAGATAAAGCAGATCTGGATACAAATTCAGGTGAAATCGGCTCCAGGCGCGAAGGTGATTCGGATCCCTTGCGACCGCTCACGCCTTCTGGCTTTGTGCCCTGGTGGTGATGAACACGCCGGCGGTGATGATGAGCGCGCCTGCCCAGGTCAGCAGCTGATAGTGCTCGCCGAGGAAGATGGTTCCGGCAAACAGGCCGACGGCCGCCGCGACATAACCGATCTGGCTGAGATAGACCGGGCCGCCAACCGCTTGCAGCCTGAAGAAGAAGGCGAACATAGCCGACGCCGACGCGACCTGCGCGATGACCACCAGTGGCACGCCGCCGAGTGGCGCGAAAGCCTCGCCGCCGAACAGGAGGAGAATGCCGGCAAGCAGCATCGCCGCCGACGCCAGATGGCTGCCGACGGCAAGCTCGATCGGGCCGGTGCCGTCCGGCCAGTCGACCGTACGATAGATGTTGCCGACGGCAAGGCTGACCGGGATGAGCAAACCCATCACTACCCAGAACAAATCGGCCGGCTGGCCGGCCTCGCCGCGCGTCACCGCGACCATGACGGCGCCGACGAAGCCGACGGCGATGCCGACAATGCCCAGCATGTTGGGGCGCCGGACACGCAACAGGATCGAGAACACCAGTGTGATGACAGGCGACAGGGTGAACATGATGCCGGTGTAGCCGGCGCCCAGATGCGGGATGGCCGAGAACATCAGGAGGTTGGGGACAGCATAGGACACCGCGGCAGTCACGAAGAAATAGCGCAATTTGTGCGCGGTGAGCCGGACCCGCTTGCCGCGAGCCAGGAGCACGCACAGCAAGACCCCGCCGGCGCCGAGCGAGATGACGAAGGCCCAGACCATGGCCGGCACGTCGGCAGCCGTGGCGAGCTTGCCGAACGGCAGCGTCAGGCCGAGCAGGCCGCCGGTGACGACCAGCAGGCCGAGCGCCGAATCCCAGAGAAGTTTCATTGACCGAATCCTGTAGCGCGGCCCTTGGCCGGCATTGCATGTTATGATAAGATAATGGAAAGATTCTTAACGTCAAGATATATGATGGTGAGACAATTGGACAGGGCAGCAAGAGCGATCGAGCAATGGAAGCGGGAGCGGCCCGATCTGGATGTCTCGCCAATGGGTGTGCTCGGGCGGCTGAACGAGGCCTCCTCGCTGATCGCCCGCGAGCGCCTGGCGCCGTTGTTTGCCCGTTATGGATTGCAGTCCGGGGAATTTGACGTGCTGGCAACGCTGCGCCGTTCAGGCTCTCCCTACGCGCTGACGCCGACCGCTCTCTACGAGGCGACGATGGTGACGTCCGGCGCCATGACCAACAGGCTAGACCGGCTCGAAACGTCCGGATTGATCCTGCGCGGGCCGCATCCCAACGATAGGCGCGGCATTGTCGTGCGGCTGACCGACAAGGGCCTGGCCTTGATCGATGAAGCCGTTACCGCCCACGTGGCCAACGAACACGAGGTTCTCTCGGGCTTGACGCCGGCGGAACAGGAGACGCTCTCTCGGCTGCTTGAGAAATTGATCGGGAGTATGGGCTAGAGCAATTCTAGGAAAAGTTTTCCGCCTAGAATTGCTTCAAAACAAATAGTTAGAGCAGCTCGCCGTTTCCGCGAAACGGTGAAATGCTCTAGCCGGTCAGTTCATAGGCTGCCGCGAGAACCGGCGCCGGTGTTTCCAGCGCTGGTATGATACGGTGAGGTGGACAAGCCGGGTCGGCATGTTGAGGTAGAGCAGAGCATCTCGCAAACCACTGAGATTTCGCTCACTCATCGCCTTGTCGGAAAAGTCCGGCATGGCCTCAAGTGTCGCTTCAGCTTGCTGGCCCCGGCCCTTTCCTGTCGGCAATCTGGCCGCAAAGGCTATTTCTCGACGCAGACAGACCTGCTCGACGCGATCCCGCAACGCCTCTTCGTAGCCGATACCGCATCGCATAAGCCGCGCGTGGGTGGCCTCATGGACGATAATCGAAGCGACCAATTCCGGCGTCGTCTCTTCGCTGATGATATGGCGCTCGTCCAATTCGCACGCCTTGGAGGAGTTCGCCCATTGCGCGACTGAAGCAGGAAGGGTTGTGACGAATACCTGTCTTACGTCACCAAGCAGCCGTCTGTAGCGCACTGGATCAAAATCACGAATAAGCTGAAGCGCCTCGACGATCTTGTCGGTGCCCTTGTCGCTGATGATGAGCAATCCGTCGACCGTTCGGGTACCGCTAAGCTTCACGGCGGCCCAGCGGGCCAACCGGCCAACGACGGCTCTTATGCTGCGTTCCGGCTCAATCGCTTCTGGGTCGCGCAAAGCTCCCTCGGAATTCAGTTGCGATCGTCCGGGAACACCGGGATGGGCATGAACTCGACGCCGTCCTCGGCCAGGCTCTTGGCTTCATCCAGCGTCGCCTCGCCATAGATGCCGCGCGGGTCGCTCTCGCCGAAATGGATCTTTCGCGCTTCCTCGGCGAACTTGTCGCCGACATAGTCGGCATTCTCGCGCACCTTCTCGGCCATCGCCTTGAGCTGTGCCAAAGCCTGCTTCTGCGCCTCGCCCATGGCGAGCGCTATGGTTTCCTGCTTGCGCGCCGTGGAGACAGCCGGCGCCATCAGCGCCTTCTGCACCTTGTGCGAGCCGCAGGTGGGGCAATCGACAAAGCCGCGCTTCTTCTGGGTGTCGAAATCGTCGTTGCTGCGGAACCAGCCTTCGAATTCGTGCTCGTGCTCGCAGATCAGGGCAAAGCGGATCAAGAGGCTGCACCCCTGAGCCGCGGCGCCTCGCCCAAGCCGGCATTGACGGCGAAATCCCGCGCATTCCTGAGATTGGGGATCTTCTTGCGCGCGGCAAGCGACTGCGCCGGGTCGATCTCGGCGACGATCACATCAGGCTCGTCATGCGCGGCTTCCGCGATGATACGGCCCCACGGATCGACGATCAGCGAATGACCGTAGGTCTCGCGGCCATCCTCATGCAGGCCGCCCTGCGCGGCGGCGATGACATAGGCGCCATTCTCGATGGCGCGGGCCCTGAGCAGCACGTGCCAGTGCGCCTCGCCGGTCTGACGGGTGAAGGCGGCAGGTACGGAAAGCAGATCGGCGCCGGCCAGTGCCTCGGCGCGGAACAATTGCGGAAAGCGCAAATCGTAGCAAACGGCAAAGCCGAGCTTTGCACCCTCGATCTCGGTGACGACGGCCTCGGTGCCCGGTTCGTAGGCAGCGGATTCACGCCAGCTCTCACCATTGTCGAGGTCGACATCGAACATGTGGATCTTGTCGTAGGTGGCGAGCGCAGCACCATCCGGGCCAAACAGCAGCGCCCGGTTGGCGAGCTTGCCGTCGGCCCGCAGGATGGCGGTCGAGCCGATATGCAGGAAGACGCCGAGTTCCTTGGCCAATCTGCGCGCGGTCGAAACGACGATGTCCTTGTCTTCGGACGTAAACGAGGCGGCGCGAGCTTCCTTGTCGCGGATCAGCGCACCGGTCATTTCCGGCGTCTGGATGTAGGTCGCGCCCTGGCTTGCCGCTTCACGCACCAGCCGTTCGAGATCGACCGCGTTGCGCTCGGGACTCTCGCCTGAACGCATCTGGATCGCAGCGGCTTTGAAAACACCCATCGTCATTCCCTTAATTCGTCGCGCCGTTGGCGAGCAGTTTGTCCAGCCGGCCTTCGGCCTCCAGCTCGTGGAGGTCGTCACAGCCGCCGATATGCGTATCGCCGATGAAAATCTGCGGAAAGGTCGTGCGGCCATGCGCCCGTGAGATCATCTCCTGGCGCAGTTCCGGCGAGAAGGAGGCATCGTGCTCGGTAAAGACGACGCCCTTGCGCTCGAGCAGCCGCTTGGCTGCCGTGCAATAGCCGCACATCATACGGGTGTAGATCGTGACATCGGCCATGACGAATTTCCGCTGTTCGTTGCCGACTTATATAGTCGCGGACTCGTCCGCCCGAAAGTCCCCCGGCAACACACGGGCAAAGGTCAGCACGTCGACGGCGGCCGCACCTCCCCTTTTCAGCGCCTTGGTGGCGGAACGCACCGTGGCGCCGGTGGTGTAGACATCGTCGATCAAAAGCACCCTGCGGCCGGCGATCTCGATTTCCGCCTCGGCGGGTACCCGAAAGGCCGCCCGCACATTCTCCTCGCGCTCGCTGCGCTCCAGCCCGACCTGCTGGCGGGTGAGTTTCACGCGCCGCACCGCCGAGGGGGCGAAGGGCAGTTCGCTGAGCACCGAGACCGCCCGCGCCAGTTCCGCCGATTGGTTGAAGCGCCGCCTGAAAAAGCGCCGCCAGTGCAGCGGCACCGGCACCACCACATCCGCCTCGGCGATGAGATCGGCACCCGCACGCACCATCCAGCGCGCCATCCATGGTGCCAGATCCGTGCGATCCTGGTATTTCAACCCTTGCACCATCTGGCGGGCAACGCCGGAATAGGCGACCGCCGCCCGCGCCCGCTCGAAAGGCGGCGGATCGGCAATCGCCTCGGCCGACAGAAAGCCTTCGCCCATATGATGGGTGAACGGCGTGCCCATGACCGGGCACCATGGCCGCTCCAGCAGCCTGAGCTTCGGCCAGCAGGCGCCGCACAGCACGCCTGGCTGCGAGACATGCCGGCGGCAACCGGCGCAGACCGGCGGAAACAGCATACGCGCCGGCCAGCCGACAACCGACCGCGCCAGGTTCGTGATCGCGATGGACTTGATCTTGGGCATCGGATCGGCCACGTGGTTGCTCCTGCGCGCCACTATATCAACGATCCCGGAGCGTGGACAAACAAAGGATCTGCCCGTTGCAGCCGATAATGGATACCTCTCTGTGGCTGGCGCACAAGCGGCGCGCCCTTGCTCATCCGGTCGACGGTGCGGACTTCCTCATGCGCCGCACGGCCGAGGACCTTGCCGACCGGCTGGGTGCCGTCGAGCGCAGGTTCGGCAAGGCGGCTGTGCTGTTTTGCCAGACGCCGGCAGCAGCCGAAACGCTCGCCGAAAGCGGCAAGGTCGCCGACATCGTCCGCGTCGAGGCGGACACGGCCTTCCTGAGCGGTGGCGGCGCCGGCTTGATCGCACCGCTCGAAACCGTGCCGTTCGAAGCGGAAAGCCTCGATCTGGCGGTGTCGCTTCTGTCGCTGCAGGCCATGAACGACATCCCCGGCATGCTGATCCAGATCCGCCGTGCGTTGCGGCCGGATGGGCTTTTCCTCGGCGCCTTTGCCGGCGCCGGTACGCTTTTCGAGTTGCGCGAAAGCCTGCTTTCGGCCGAGACCGAGCTTTACGGCGGCGCCAGTCCGCGTGTCGCCCCGTTTACCGACGTGCGCGATGCCGGTGCGCTGCTGCAGCGCGCCGGTCTCGCTCTGCCGGTCGCCGACGTAGAGACGGTGACGGTGCGCTATGCCAGCCTGTTCAACCTGATGGCGGATCTGCGGGCCATGGGCGAAACCTCTGCGCTCACCGATCGCAGCCGGCGGCCGGGCTCGCGCAAGCTGTTTGCCCGCGCGGCGGAAATCTACGCCGAGCGGTTTTCCGACCCCGACGGCCGCGTGAGGGCAAGTTTCTCGATTGTCTGGATGTCCGGCTGGGCGCCCGACGCATCGCAGCAAAAACCGCTTAAGCCAGGGTCGGCCAAGGTCTCGCTGAGAACAATCCTGGAGGCGCCCGGCGGGCAATGATCCTGCCCGCAGGCGCGGAAAGCCGGATCAGGGCGTGGGTGCGAAAGCGTTCGCAAGCTTGCTGTTGTTGTCGCTGAACAGCCAGATGATCCCGTCGCGGACCTCACCGATACCGCCGACGATGGCCAGCGACAGCACGGCGATGATGACGCCATATTCGACGGCCGTGGCGCCGGTCTCGTCGTTCAGAAAACCCAGCAGCACTGCTTTCATGGCCTCAACCCCTCTGTCCGGGACCTTACCGCCGACCTGTTAAGAAAGGTTAACGGCAAAGGCTTAACAGGCGATGAAACCGCCGCCTTTCCGAAATCTCTTAACCATGTCAGCAGTCGCCGCTGCTCCTGCCATTGGACCTGATGATGCAGACCGAGCTCGGTTGCGGCTGCAGCACGCTGCGGCGCAGCGTGTAGGTTTCGCGATGGCCGATCGAGCCTGTCGCCGCCATGTCAAGCCCGCCGAAACCATCACGGGCCGACAGCGAGCGTGTCTGGCTGTCGAGGAAAGGGGTTGCAATCAGCGCCAGCGCCACCGCGGCCGAACCGAACAGCAGCGTGATGCGCAATATGCCCATGCCCGCATCGGCGGCGCGAAAACCGCGCTCGGGCCGGATCGAGTCCCAATCCCTGTCTAGGCTCATGCTATCGCTCCCCGGCAAATCGACGGCTCGGCCGCGAACGGCCATGCTTCAATTTTTCACGACGAGATAAATCTTCCATTAACGCTGGCTGATACACGCCTCGGCAGGAAGCGACCGGACGCGAACCTCAGAGCAGATCGATGAGGAACGGGATCAGCGGCGCATCGGCCGGCGGCATCGGATAGTCGCGCATCTGCTTCGGCCGCACCCATTTCAGCGTCTGCCCTTCCCTGGGCTGGGCTATGCCGCGAAAGCGGCGGCAAATGAACAGCGGCATCAGCAGGTGGAAATCGTCGTAGGAATGACTGGCGAAAGTAAGCGGCGCCAGGCATGGGATGTCGGTTTCGATGCCGATTTCCTCATGCAGTTCGCGAATGATGCATTGTTCCGGCGTCTCGCCGGGCTCGACCTTGCCGCCGGGAAATTCCCACAATCCGGCAAGTTGCTTGCCCTGAGGCCGCTGCGCCAGAAGCACCCGGCCGTCGGCATCGACCAGCGCGCAGGCGGCGACCAGGAGCAGGCGTTTGCCGGCGGTCACGACATCATTCATGACCCGGCGGCCGGCGGTAGTGGTAGCGATAGACTTCCTCGAAGCCGAGCGAATGGTAGAGCGCCAGCGCCGGCACGTTGTTGGCCTCGACCTGCAGCCAGGCTTCCCGCGCGCCCCGCAGCCGCGCCCATTTGAGCGCCGACAGGATCAGGTTGCGGCCATGGCCCTTGTTGCGCGCCGATCTGTCGGTGGCGACCTCGAACAGGCCGGCGAGATCGCCGTCATGCACGCAGATAAGCGTTGCCAGTGCCTCGGCTCCATCTTCGAGCGCGAACAGCCCGGCTTCGGGCTGGATGGCGCCGATGATCTCTGACAGGCCGGGGCGCAGCGAAACATCCGAACCGCTGACCTTGAGCAACGCGCCGATGAAGCGGCTGATGTCCTTGAGCGGAATCTGGTCCATGGCGGCGTCGAGCTGCGCGCCGGCCAGCGGCAGCCGCATGACCAGCGACTCGTCGAACCGGCTCCAGCCCTCGCGGTCGAGATGGCTGGCGAGATCGGGACCCGACAGCGGCGACATGCGGAACGTCAGCGGCCTTCCATAGGCATCGAAACGGCGGCTGGCCCGTCCGATACGGTCGGCCATGTGCATGATATCGCCGGGATCGAGCGGATTGACCGAGTTCAGCCGCTTGGCCGGATGGCCGGCGGTCAGCCGCACCACCCAGGTGCCGTCATAGTGGACGGCGGCTGCCGGCCAGGCGCGAAAGCCGGCCGCCTCGTAGCGGCGTACGATCGCGAGCATGCTTGCCGGATGCCTGGAGCTCAAAACCGTCAGCTCCGATAATCGCCATTGATGGCGACATATTCCTTGGTGAGATCGCAGGTCCACACCGTCGCCTTGCCGCGGCCGATGCCGATATCGGCACGGATGCGGATGTCGTCGCGCTTCATGTAGGCCGACGTCGCGGCCTCGGAGTAGCCGGGGTCGCGCTCGCCTTCATGCGCCAGCCTGTTGTCGCCGAACCAGATCGACAGCCGGTCGCGATCGGCGGGTTCGCCGGCCTTGCCGACGGCCATGACGACGCGGCCCCAATTGGCGTCCTCGCCGGCGACCGCCGTCTTGACCAGCGGCGAATTGGCGATGGACAGCGCGATGCGCTTGGCCGAGCGCGCCGATTTGGCGCCGGTGACGGTGACTTCGACCTGCTTGCGGGCGCCCTCGCCGTCGCGCACCACTTGCAGCGCCAGCGATTTCAGCACCTTGCCGAGCGCCCGGCGGAACGCGCCGAGACGGGCATCCTTGGGATCGGTTATGTCAGGCGCGCCGCGCTTGGCGGCCTTGCCGGTGGCGAAGATCAGCAGCGTGTCGCTGGTCGACGTGTCGCTGTCGACGGTGACCGCGTTGAAGGTCTTGGCCGTGCCGCGCGACAACAGATCCTGCAGGACGGGGGCGGCGATCGGCGCATCGGTGGCGATGAAGGAGAGCATCGTCGCCATGTCGGGCGCAATCATGCCGGCGCCCTTGGAAATGCCGTTGATGGTGACTTCGGTATCGCCGAGCTTGACGGTCGCAGTCGCCAGTTTCGGATAGGTATCCGTGGTCATGATCGCCTTTGCCGCCTCGGTCCACAGCCCGGGCTTGCCGTTGCTGACCAGCCCGGCCAGCAGGTGGCTGAATTTGCTGGTGTCGAGCGGCTCGCCGATGACGCCCGTCGAGGCCAGGAAAACCTCCGCTGCCGTGCAGCCGGCCGCCTTCGCCGCCGCCTCGCCGGTCAGCGCGGTCGACTCGCGGCCTTTCCTGCCGGTGAAGGCGTTGGCGTTCCCGGAATTGACGACCAGCACCCGGGCCTTGCCTGCACCGAGATTCTGCCGGCAGAAATCGACCGGCGCCGAAGGGCATTTCGATTTCGTGAACACGCCGGCGACCGCGGTGCCTTCATCGAAGACCATGGTCAAAAGATCGGTGCGGCTCTTGTACTTTATCCCTGCCTCGGCGGTGGCGATGCGCACCCCTTCGATCTCCGGCATTTTGGGGTATTTCTTCGGCGCGAGCGGCGAAATCGTCGTGGACATGGAGGCCTCGGGCGGGAAAAATCGCAGGGGAAGGCCGGTTTGCCCGATAGACCGCGCGGGCGCAAGGGCGTTTTCGTCGCTCTTGCCCGGGAGCTCGAACCCGCTCGTGGTTAGGCCTGCATTTCAAATCCGGTGGCGTCACCGGGGCCGATGGCGTTATGATCTGCCCCATGGGCAGGCTTGCGATCCTTGCATGGGCATTTCTGGGACTTTTGCTGCTGAGCGCGGATGCGCAGCCGCAACGGCGCGTGGCGCTTGTCATCGGCAACGGCACTTACGCCGAAGCCGGCACGCTGGCCAACCCGGTCAACGACGCCCTCGACATCGCCGACAAGCTGCGCTCCATCGGCTTCGAGGTCATTGAGGGCAACGATCTCGGCAAGCGTGAACTCGAACGCAGCATCGGCGCGTTTTCCGATGCGCTCCAGGGCGCCGGCGTCGGGCTTTTCTACTATGCCGGCCACGGCCTGCAGGTCGAGGGGCGCAACTACATCGTGCCGGTCGACGCCAGGCTGGACGTGCCGGTCAAGTTGCAGCTCGAGGCCGTGCCGATCGACGAAGTCCTCGACATCATGGAACAGCAGACCAAGGTCAGCCTGGTGTTTCTCGATGCCTGCCGCAACAATCCGTTTGCCCGCAGTCTCAGCCGCACCGCCACCACACGCTCGGCGAAGGCGCTGGCCGGGCTGGCGCGATTCGATTCGACGCGCGGCTCGTTCATCGCCTTCTCGACGGCACCTGGCGCTGTCGCCATGGACGGCAGCGGACGCAACTCGCCTTTCGCCGCCGCCCTGCTGCGCCACATCGCCGAGCCCGGCCAGAGCATCAACGACATGATGATCGCGGTGCGCCGCGACGTGGTTTCGCAAACTCGCGAGACCCAGCGCCCCTGGGAGCAGGGATCGCTGCTCGAACGCTTCGAATTCGTCTCGGACGGACAACCCGCAGAGCCACAAAGGCCGCCCGCGGCGCCGGCGCCTTCAACGGAAGTCGCCGCACTTGAACGCTCTGTCGGCGACGACAAGGGATCGATCGAGAAATTCCTGCGCCAGGACTATCTGACGCCGGACACCAGGGCGATAAGCGAGACCGTCAAGCGGCTCTACGGCCCATCCGCCTTCATCTTCGGAACCCGCTACGACGCCGACGCCATCGTCAAGATCAAGGCCGACTGGTTCGCGCAGTGGGCCTCCTGGTCGCTAAGCATGGAGGCCGGCAGCCTGGAGGTCACTCCACAGGGCGAAGATCGCGCCGAGGCAGTCTTTGCGATGCGCTACGACTATCTTCCAAAGGACAGGTCGGCGGCACGCCTGACCGGCAAGGCGCGCGTCACGCTTGGGGTGGTCAAGGCCGGCGGCGGCTGGCGTATCGAATCCGAGACATCGCAGGCGATGCAGTAGGCGTGATCCCACGGCCAGCCGGGCAATTCAAGCTGGCAGTGCTCATGGCGATAGGAATTTTTTCTTGACTCGGTGAGGGCAGCTATGCTACATTTTTGCCCATGGTGCTGATTTGCGCCAGTGACCCGCCGCCCGGCGGGTTTTTGCGTTTGGAGCTTCGCCAACCGACACGCCGTAGACTCCAGAGAATAAACTTAACCCCTGCCGCTACCATCCGTTCCCGAAGCTTGAAAACGCGCCGTTTCGTTTGAGCGTCGGGTCGCCTATATTGCCGGCGATAGTGTTGGCGAGGAGACAGAGATGGCCGAGGACGCCGATCCGGCGCGCAGATCGATCGGTGCGCGGCGCAACCCCGACAGCGCCGATGCCATTCTCGAAGCCGCCGAGGCCGTACTGGTCGAAGCCGGTTATGCCGGTTTCTCGATCGAGGCGGTGGCGCGGCGGGCCCGCGCCGGCAAACCCACCATCTATCGCTGGTGGCCGAGCAAGGCGGCATTGCTGCTTGAGGTCTATCAGCGCCAGAAGCGCGTCGAGGTTCCCGATACCGGGCGGCTGGAGGAGGATCTCGTCGGCTTCCTGAAAAACCTGTTCACCCACTGGCGCGAGACATCGTCGGGAAGCGTGTTCCGGTCGCTGATCGCCGAGGCGCAGTCGGACGAGACCGCTGCCGCGGCCCTTGCCGACTACTCGCTGGGCCGACGCTCCCATACCGGCCAGATCATCGAACGCGCCAAGGCAAGGGGCGAAATCCCGGCCGAAATCGATTCAGCCGTTGTCGCAGACCTGATCGCCTCCTTCGCCTGGAGACATCTGTTGACCAACCGGCTCGACGAGAACGAAGCCACCATCGGCAAGGCGGTCAACTACGTGATGCGAGGCATAGCGGCGCCCGCCCCCTAAAAATACGGCAATGAAAAAGGGCGCGGCAACCCCTGGCTGCCGCGCCCTTTTCGAAGACCTGTCGGTCTTACTTGGCGCTTTCCAGCGTATCGACCGTCTTCTTCAGGTTCGCGTCGGGGATCTCGATCTTGGCGCCGGCGCGCAGCGACTTGACCAGCGCGAAATATTTGTCGCGGATGACCGCCTGCTTGGCCTGGTCCTTGACGTCGTCGAAGGCCGGCGGCTGCTTGGTGCGCTTGTCCTCGAGCTTGATGACATGCCAGCCGAACTGCGTTTGCACCGGCTGCTCGGTGTACTTGCCGACCTCGAGCGCGGAGGCCGCCTTGTCGAACTCCGGCACCATCTGGCCAGGTCCGAACCAGCCGAGATCGCCGCCGCTGGTCTTGCCCGAGGGATCGCTGGTGTGCTCGGTGGCGAGCTTCTGGAAGTCGGCGCCGCCGTCGAGCTGCTTGATGATGGCCTCGGCCTCTTCCTTGGTCTTCACGAGGATGTGACGGGCATGCAACTCGTTGGTGGGCGGCGTGTTGGCGATTTCCTGGTCGTAGCGGGCGCGGACCTCGGCGTCGGTGACCTTGTCGACGACGCCCTTCTCGACCATCTCGCCATGCAGCGCGCGCTGCTGCAGGAAAGCCATGCGGCGCTGGAAGTCGGGATCCTTGTCGAGCCCTGACGTGACCGCCTGGGCGGCCATGACACGGATCTCGATGGCAGCCGAGAGCGCTGCGGCACGGCGCTGCTCGGGCGGCAATTGCGCGAACTGCTGCGACAATTCCCCTTCGGCAAGCACCAGATCGGCTTCGGTCAGGGGCTGGCCGTTGACCGTGGCGATAACCTTATTCGGATCGACCGGTGCCGCGGCTGGCGCTGCTGCATCCGCCGGGGCGGGAGCGGTTTGCTGCGCCATCAGCGGCGAGAGCGAAAGGGCCGACAGGCCGACGGCCAAGCCAAGGCTGGCGAGCGACGCGCGGCAGAACAACAGGGACATAGGGTGGACTCCGGTGGGGATTGTTAAGAGGGGTGCTTCCAGATCGGCCAGATTGTGGCGGAATTTGGCGCAGCCAGCAGGGCCAGCGCGGCGTTGACATCAGTTGAGCCCCCTCTTATCTGTCCAACGACTTTGCGTCCAGAACCGTTTTCCGGGCGCTTTTTGTGTTTGCCAGTGTTCACTAATGTGTTTGCCAGTGTTCACGTGGAATTGATGGGGCCGGCCGGCGCTCATCTCAAGATTGAGAATTCTATCGAAAGGACCATTGGATGGTCAGTCTCGGCGGTCTCGCCCGTAAGGTTTTCGGTTCCTCCAACGACCGTCGGGTCAAATCGACCCGGCCCCGTGTCGAGGCGATCAACGCCATGGAAAACGAGATGCGGGCGCTCTCCGACGAGGAGTTGGTCGGCCGCACCGCGAAATTCCGCCAGGACATCGCCAATGGCGCCACGCTCGACGACCTGTTGATCCCGGCCTTCGCTACCGCCCGCGAGGCAGCGCGCCGCGTGCTCGGCATGCGCCCCTTCGATGTCCAGCTGATCGGCGGCATGGTGCTGCACAATGGCGGTATTGCCGAGATGCGCACCGGCGAGGGCAAGACCCTGGTCGCGACGCTGCCGGTCTACCTCAATGCGCTCGCCGGCAAGGGCGTCCACGTCGTCACCGTCAACGATTACCTGGCCACCCGCGACTCCGAATGGATGGGCCGCGTCTACAAGTTCCTCGGCCTCTCGGTCGGCGTCATCGTCCACGGCCTGTCCGACGAGGAGCGCAGCGCCGCCTACGCCGCCGATGTCACCTACGCCACCAACAACGAGCTTGGCTTCGACTATCTGCGCGACAACATGAAATACGAGCGCGCCCAGATGGTGCAGCGCGGTCACAATTACGCGATCGTCGACGAAGTCGATTCCATCCTGGTCGACGAGGCGCGCACGCCGCTGATCATTTCCGGTCCGCTCGAGGACCGTTCGGAAATGTACAACACCATCGACACCTTCATCATCCAGCTGCAGCCGCAGGATTATGAGATCGACGAGAAGCAGAAGACCTCGATCTTCACCGAGGAAGGCACCGAGAAGCTCGAGAACCTTTTGCGCGATGCCGGCCTGCTCAAGGGCGAGTCGCTCTACGACGTCGAGAACGTCGCCATCGTCCATCACGTCAACAACGCGCTGAAGGCGCACCGGCTGTTCCAGAAGGACAAGGACTACATCGTCCGCAACGGCGAGATCGTCATCATCGACGAGTTCACCGGCCGCATGATGCCGGGCCGCCGCTATTCGGAAGGCCTGCACCAGGCGCTCGAAGCCAAGGAGCATGTGGCGATCCAGCCGGAGAACCAGACGCTGGCCTCCGTCACCTTCCAGAATTATTTCCGCCTCTACAAGAAGCTCTCCGGCATGACCGGCACGGCGCTGACCGAGGCCGAGGAATTCGGCAACATCTACGGTCTCGAAGTCACCGAGATCCCGACCAATCTGCCGGTCGTGCGCATCGACGAGGACGACGAGGTCTACCGGACGGTCGAGGAGAAATACAAGGCGATCGTCAGGGAGATCCGCGAAGCCAGCGCCAAGGGCCAGCCGACGCTGGTCGGCACCACTTCCATCGAAAAGTCCGAGCAGCTGGCCGAGCGCCTGCGCAAGGAAGGTTTTACCGATTTCGAAGTGCTGAACGCCCGCCATCACGAGCGCGAGGCGGCGATCGTCGCCCAGGCCGGCAAGCCCGGCGCCATCACCATCGCCACCAACATGGCCGGCCGCGGCACCGACATAAAGCTCGGCGGCAATGCCGAGATGCGCATCGAGGAAGAGCTCGGCGACATGCCGGCCGGACCCGAGCGCGAGGCGCGGGAAAAGGAAATCATTGCCGACATCGAGCGGCTGAAGGAAAAGGCGCTGGCCGCCGGCGGCCTCTATGTGCTGGCCACCGAACGCCACGAATCGCGCCGCATCGACAACCAGTTGCGCGGCCGTTCCGGGCGTCAGGGCGACCCTGGCCGCTCGAAATTCTTCCTGTCGCTGCAGGACGACCTGATGCGCATCTTCGGCTCCGAGCGCATGGACGGCATGCTGCAGAAGCTCGGCCTCAAGGAAGACGAGGCGATCATCCATCCGTGGATCAACAAGGCGCTGGAAAAGGCGCAGAAGAAGGTCGAGGCGCGCAACTTCGACATCCGCAAGAACCTTTTGAAATATGACGACGTCTCCAACGACCAACGCAAGGTGGTTTTCGAGCAGCGCATCGAACTGATGGACGGCGAAGGCCTGTCCGAAACGATCGCCGAGATGCGCGAAGGCGTCATCGACGAGATCGTCGCCAAGGCCATTCCCGAAAACGCCTATGCCGAGCAGTGGAACGTTGCCGGGCTGAAGGCCGAGATCGCCGAGTTCCTGAACCTCGACCTGCCGGTCGAGGACTGGGCCAAGGAAGAGGGCATTGCCGAAGACGACATCCGCGAGCGCATCGGGCAGGCCGCCGAAGCCGCCGCCAAGGAGCGCGCCGAGCGTTTTGGCCCCGAGGTGATGAACTATGTCGAGCGCTCGGTTGTGCTGCAGACGCTCGATCATCTGTGGCGCGAGCACATCGTCAATCTCGACCATCTGCGTTCGGTCGTCGGCTTCCGCGGCTACGCCCAGCGCGATCCGCTGCAGGAGTACAAGGGCGAAGCGTTCGAGCTGTTCCAGGCCATGCTGGGCAATCTGCGCCAGGCCGTCACCGCGCAGCTGATGCGCGTCGAACTGGTCCGCCAGGCCGCCGAAGCGCCGCCGCCGGAAGCCCCCGACATGTTCGGCACCCACATCGACGGCACCACCGGCGAGAACGACTTCGAAGGCGGCGAAACCGCCCTCCTGGTCCGCCCGGAGACAACCGCCATCGTCGCTCCCGAAGACCGCGACCCCAACAACCAGGCCACCTGGGGCAAAGTCGGCCGCAACGAAGCCTGCCCGTGTGGTTCGGGGAAGAAATATAAGCACTGCCACGGCGCGTTCGCGTAAGGGCGCGGCGCTTTTTTTCCCTTCTCCCCGTTCACGGGGAGAAGGTGCCCGAAGGGCGGATGAGGGGCGGCGCTGGGTTCCGCGATTGGCCAATCTCCCCACCTGAGGGGGAGATGGCCGGCAGGCCAGAGGGGGGCGCCGCGCTTGCTACCTTGCGGAATTCACTTTCCGATCCAACTATCGGGTGATGATGTAGAACGCTGTGTTTGATCTGGTTGTCGCTCGTGTTTGATCACTTTGGGACCGCTTCTAGAAAGGCGACCTCACCGAGAGCACCAATTCCAGCGGCTTCCTATTCAACAATAATTCCTCCAGCCGCCCGGATCTTAAAGCTTCCGAAAGTGACAAGCGGGCTTCATTCGTGGGCAAATCGCCTCTTTTTATGGCCTCAAAGCGCGCGTAGGATGCATTATGGCCACGCCAGACTCAAACACGGTCATTGCTGCTTTCACTATCGATCAGACCGCTCGTCTGACCGGTGTGAGCAAGCGCCAACTTGGCACATGGGATCGTGATCAGTTCTTTGTTCCGAGCATCGTCTATGGCGGTGATCATCGGACCTATTCCCGCCTGTATTCCTTTCGCGACCTGCTTTCGCTCAAGGTTCTCAATCAGCTTCGGAATGAGACGCGGATAACGCTCTCGCATCTGAAAGAGGTTAAGGGCGATCTCGCACACCTTGGCGATGATATGTGGGTTAAGAGCACGCTGTATGTCCTAGGCAAGCGAGTCGTCATTAGAAGGGACGACGACACGCTTCAGGAAGCGGGATCCGGTCAGGCCGTTCTGCAAATTCCTCTAAGGATTGTCGTCGGCACTCTGCGTGAGCAGGTCCAAGCGATGAACAAGCGAGACAGCGATGACATTGGTAAGTTTGACCGCCATCGCGGCGTGGCTAACAACCAGATTGTCATTGCCGGAACTCGCATTCCCGTCCGGAGCGTAAAGGCATTCCATGATGCCGGCTATTCCGTCGAGGATATTAAGCGCGAATATCCAACTCTCACGGAGGCGGATATCGCGGCGGCCATAAAATACGATGCCGCTGCTTGAGCAAGAAGAAGCCCACGCTTCGAACCTTTCTGGACGCCGGTGTTCCTGATTCTGTTGGCAGAAAACTCGAAGAATTCGGGCACGCAGTAATCTATCATAGGAACGCCTTGCCGGAGCGTACGCCGGACGATGTGGTATGCATAACCGCCATGGAAAACGACGCAATTCTTATCGCGATAGACGGCGACATGAAGCAGCTTGCAAAACGATATGGCATTACCCCGAAAGGCGACAAATTCGACAAGTTGAGCATCATTCGCTTGTGCTGCAATGAGGTTCTGGCCGCAAAGCGATTAGAGCAAGCGCTACCGCTGATCGAAATGGAATGGGACTACGCGACTGTCAAAACCGCACGTCGCATGTGATAGATATCTTTCCCCACGCCATTCAGACCAACCGCTGACTGCTTCTAAGGGATGGACGGGACTTGAACCCGCGATCTCGATTGGCAATCGGCGCTCTATCCGACTGAGCTACAATATTGGATATTGCAAGCCTCCTTTCGCCGGCCGCGTGCCCGTTGCCTCCGGCCACTCCGGCGTCCGGTCGCCTTTCGTCATGCAATCGACATGACGAAAGCGCGTGCCGCGTCGCTCCCCCACCCACGTTTTCTTAATGTGTCTCCGCTACACAGAACCCTGAAAAGAAGCGGAAAACGGAGAGAAATCGGGGTGCGCTTTTCCGCGGCCACGACTGCCGGGCGGTTCTTGCCGCAGCGTTGGGCGCTGCGCATGGGGCCGTTGCTTGGCCGCATCGATGCCGTGCTGTTCACCGCCGACGAGCGCGGCGAGGCCGGCCGCATGTCGGTCATCGCCTTCTCGGTTCGCATCGTCAGCGCCGTGATCGCCTTCGTCAGCCAGGTGCTGATGGCACGCTGGATGGGCTCGTTCGAGTACGGCATCTTCGTCCTCGTCTGGGTGACGATGGTCATCGTCGGCAACCTCGCCTGCCTGGGCTTCCACACCTCCGTCATCCGCTACATTCCCGAATATCGCGAGCGCGGCTTGATGGATGAGCTGCGCGGCATCGTACTGGCCAGCCGTCTGTTCGTGCTGATCGCCTCCACGCTGATTGCCGGGCTCGGCGCGCTCGGCGTCTGGCTGGCGGCACCCTGGATCGAGAACTACTATGTGATCCCGTTCATCCTCGGCGTCATCTGCCTGCCGATGATTGCCATGTCCGACCTTCTGTCGGGCCTGGCACGCGCCAACAGCTGGGCGCTGTTTGCCCTGTCGCCGACCTATCTGGTGCGGCCCGTGCTGATCCTGCTGTTCATGGCGCTGATGCTGTTCGTGGGCTACGCACCCGATGCCAGGACCGCCATCTTCGCCTCGATCGCCGCCACCTACATCACCACGCTGGGACAACTCGTCGGCGTCACCCAGCGCATGGAACGGCAGATCCCGGCAGGGCCGATGAAGGTGCATTTCGCGCAATGGTTCATCGTCTCGCTGCCGATCTTCCTGGTCGAGAGCTTCTTCTTCCTGCTGACCAATGCCGATGTGCTGATGGTTGGCGCCTATATGGATCCCAACGACGTCGCCGTTTATTTCGCCACCGTGAAGACGCTGGCGCTGGTGCATTTCGTCTACTTCGCCGTCAAGGCCGGCGTTGCCCAGCGCTACGCCCAGTTCACCCATGGCGACCCGCAAAGGCTCGCCGCCTTTGCCCGCGAGACGGTGTCGTGGACGTTCTGGCCATCGCTCTTGATGGCGTTGCTGGTGCTGGTGCTCGGCGAGCCGATGCTAATGCTGTTCGGGCCTGAATTCAGCAGCGGCTATCCGTTGCTGTTCCTGCTTGTCTTCGGCGTCGTGGCGCGGGCCGCCGTCGGCCCCTGCGAAAGCCTGCTGACGATGAGCGGCAACCAGAACATCTGTGCTGCCGTCTATGCCATGACGCTGGCCTTCAACATCGCCCTCAATGTGGTGCTGATCCCCATGTTCGGTCTCTGGGGCGCGGCAATGGCCACCGCCTTTGCCATGATCTTCGAAGCCGGCGCGCTCTCCTTCACGGTGTGGCGCAAGCTCGGCATCGCCATGCTCATCTTCTTAGCCCCGAAAGGAGCCGCGTGATGGCTGCCATCCCGTTGCTTGAGGAAACCAGCGGCGGCACCGCCGGCGCCATGGTGTCGGGCCTTGCCGGGCTGACCCGCGACGCCGACCCCGCCCATATCGAGATCCTCGCCAACAACCGGCCCGAGCGCAAGCTCGCCATCTATCCGGCATCGGCAGGCTTCGACCTGGTCGAGGAACTGGATTATCTCAGCGCCCGCACGGTCGAGCCCAACGTGTTCTTCAACCCGCGTTTCCTTGCACCCGCCATGCCGCGGCTGGAGGATCGCGAGGTACGGCTGGCGGTCATCCGCGACGGCGACGAATACCGCAACCGGCTGCGCCTTCTGGTGCCGTTCTCGGTTGAGCGGCCGGTGGTGCCGCTCGGCGTGCCGGTCATGCGCACATGGTCGAGCCCGTTCGGTCCGCTCGGCACGCCGCTGGTCGACCGCGACGATCCGGTCGGCGTCGTCGAGGACTTCTTCTCGATGCTGTCGCGCCCGCACCTCAAGCTGCCGAAAGTCTTCGTCCTGGCCGATGTCCGGCTCGATGGCCCAGTGGCGAGCCTGCTTGCCACCGTGGCCGAGGCGCGCGGCCTGACGCTGGTCACCACCGGCCAGATCCAGCGCCCGGCGCTGGAGAGCGAGCTCGATGGAGATGATTATCTGAAGGCCTCGCTGCGCGCGCACCATTATCGCGAGTTCCGCCGCCTGAAGCGGCGCCTTGGCGACCTTGGCAAGCTTGAGCATGTCGTGGCGCGCGGCCCCGAAGACATCCGTCATGCCATCGAAGGCTTCCTGTCGCTGGAAGCGGCCGGCTGGAAAGGCCGCGAACGCACCGCCATGGCGATCGACCGCTTCCGCGCCGCCTTCGCCCGCGAAGCCGTGCACCGGCTGGCCGAACAGGACATGTGCCGCATCCATTCGCTGACGCTCGACGGCCGCACCATCGCCTGCCTGATCGTCTTCGTCGAAGCCGGCATCGCCTACACCTGGAAGACCGCCTATGACGAGACGCTGGCCAGCTATTCGCCCGGCACGCTGCTGATGATCGAGGTGACCAGGCAGCATCTCGACGATCCCAACATCATGATGACCGATTCCTGCGCGGTGCCCGACCATCCGGTGATGAGCCGGCTGTGGGCGGAGCGCAAGCCGATGGGCACGCTGGTGATCGGCCTGGCGCCGGACGCCGACCGCCTCACCCGCCAGGCCGCCTCGCAACTGCACCTCTACCGCGAGACCCGCAACATGGCCCGCCTGCTGCGCAACCGCATGAAGAGCCTGTTGGGGCGGCGCTGAGAAAAGGCAGGGTGCGGTTCTGGAGAATGGCATATCTTCGCTGCAAATATTTGACGGGTGGGTGACCGGGAATTTACTTCGGTTGCCAGCAGGCAAACGCGAATATAGATCTCTGCTTATAAAAAAACGAGATTTCTCGCAGAAATTTCCAGTGAAAGCCGATAAAACCTACTCGCATTCTTGTTCTTAATTCACGATAATCTAGTGATTCGGTAGCGATGAGAGAGAAATGTCGCTGAATCATGAGGCCAACGGCGCCCGGCACATCAGTGCGGAGGATAGCGCCGTTGTCCGAAGGGCCGACGAAGACTTCGACGAACTGATTCGAAGCATTCGAGCCGCAACGTATCAAGCTTTGCCTCTCTTCGAAGAGGAGCCCGTGACCGGATTGGCCCAGTCAGACACGCTGGCCGCCTCCCTCGGCTCGACTTCGGCCCGGACGGGCTCGAGCCAGGCCCGCGCCATGCGCGGCTCCTCGCCCTTGTCCAACGACAGGCTGGATCCACGTGCCGTTGACGACTTGGCGTGGTCGTTGGTTGACCACGATGTGGGCAGGCTTGATGCGCAAACGCACGATGCCGACGCTCCCGATACCGACAAATGGGAATTGCAGGAAGAGGTGGCGAAGCTGCAACGCTTGCAGGATCGCACCTCGAAAGAGCTTGGGCGAAAATCGCGCGAGCTATCGATCGCGAGCAAGACCATCGCCGACCTGGAGGTCCAACTCGACAGGGCACGGCAGACCATTGCGCAAGCGGACAGGCATGCCGGCCAGCGCGCAACGCGGTTCCTCGAAGCGAATGTAGAGGTCGAGCGTCTGGGCCGTAACCTGGCGCGCGTGTCGGGGCAACTTCGCGACGAGATCATCGCCAGGCAAGCCGCCGAGCAGGCGCGTGAGGACGTTGCATGGCGGCTCGCAAGCTTGCAACAGGCCACCATGCTGCTTCGTTCCAAGGTCGCGGATGACCAGATCCACAACGAAAGACTGACCGGCAAACTTTCGGCGCAGATGCTGGTGCAGCAGGACCTGCAGGTGCGGCTGTCCACGCTCGAGCATCAGCGCGGCGTTCTCGGTGATTGCGCCGCCGCCGCGCAGGAGCGGGCCGTCGAACTTGAAAAGAGGTTGCGCTCGCTCCAGCGCAGCGCCGCCGATCAAAGCGTGGTCCGCGCAACGCCGGGCGTCGGGCAGCGCGCCGAGGACGTGGCCGAGCATCGGCGCCAAACCTCGGAAACCGAGATTGCGACGTTGCGCCAGGAGCGCGACGCGGCGCGCCGAGACTATGGCGCGGTGAAGGTTCAACTCGCCGATCTCCGCTTGCGCGGCAAGACCGACGAACTCGCGCATGCCCGTTGCCGCGATGAGAACCGCCAGCTTCACCAAAGGCTGGAAACGCTGACACGCCAGGATCCCCCCAGCGGACCGGCAGCCGATGACAATGCCGATCTCGAACGGACGTTCGACGAATTGCTGGCGGCTGGCGAGATCGGCGCGGCCAATGACGGCGGCCCCACCGGCGGGACGCGCAAAGCGTCTTGACCGCCTGCTGAGGCATATCGGTACGCAGGTGGCCACGTCGAGCCGACGGACGTGTTGGTGATCGGCATGACGTCGCCGCCCTTCTGGCACACCGAACTCGAGGCCGTCGAAACGTCGAGTGCATTCCAACGGTTTCCGTGTCTGTGGATGCCCTCAGCAAGCGTCTTGATCCCTGCCAGAGCGAGGATTCCGAGCCATGAAAAATGAAATGGCTGCCGCAGGTCTCCTCGCCATCAGTCCCGGCTCGATCATTGCATCGCCGAGCGCTCCATGCCCTTGGATAGCATCTGGAGCGGCGGCGGCGTAGATACCGTTTGGAAGAATGTTCAACGTCAAAGCTTAGGAATCGCCATGAGCAGGCAAGATCGAGGCCTTACGCGCTTCTCACGCAGGACGCGCAACGGCTTCAAGAATGCGGCGTTAGCACTTCATCTAGCGATCAACGTAGAACGACGAGACAGCATTGCCATTCGTGTAACAGGCGGCATGGGCGACCATATCGTGGCCGTCCGGTTTATTCGCGATCTGCTGAGCCACTTTGGCCGCGCAAAGATCGACGTCTATTCCGTAACGGGCGGAATGGGGTGGCTTTACGAGCCTCTCCCGGATGTAACTTTCATTGAAGCTCCGAAACGCGTATTTACGTGGGTCACGCATCGATATCTTCTTGTCCTGCAGCTCACACACACCGTAGATCTTGTGCACATGAGTTCTGCCGCTGCCGAACGGTGGCCGGCGCTTTCGGCAATGCTGCAAAGCATCGCACCGTATCGGAAGATGTTTTCGCATGCGATCGATGCGCATCCTCATTTGGACTTCCATCCAGCACTTGTAGCCCAATTTCAGAACGTGAGGCGAGACACCTTTCTGAACCATGTCAGCGGTGTGCCCTTTGGCGGCCATCAGTATCCGTTACCTGAGGATGCGTCCTTGGTTCAAAGCTTGGGACTGGACCATAAACCCTACATTACTGTCCATAATTCCTTCAGCGAGGAGTCGGGTCGCCCTCGAGCTACGCGAGATTATCCGTTCTTGGATGATGTCGTGAAAGAGGTGAAGGCGCAGTTGCCGGATCTTCCTGTTGTCCAAGTCGGCGTGGTAGGAGGCACCCTCAGTTCGGCCGACTACAACCTTTCTTCCAAGACAACACAGCCGCAAATCACCTCCGTTCTTGCGAACTCGTCCATGCATTTCGACATGGAGGGAGGGCTTGTTCATATCGCAAGCTGTGTAGGGACGCCGTGTTGTGTCGTTTTCGGTCCAACGCCGATCGGCTATTACGCCTACCCGAACAATATCAATATTGCCCCGCGTGTCTGCGGCGGTTGTTGGTCCCTTACATTGGATTGGCAAAAGACCTGCCTTCTAGGCGCTGCGGAACCGCCTTGCATGTTCACGCAACCACCCAAGGCGGTGGCGCATGCGGCGTTACCGCATCTGCGAGTTTTGTTGAGCGAAAAGCGCCGATCAGCCTGAAGGGGCACTTGCAGGCGAACAAGGGCCGGCAAGCGTTAGCATGGGAAACAGCAGACCACGATACACCAAAAGGCCAACCGGGAACGCAACGCCGGCGCTGCCGCGCACAAGCGGATCCCAAAACAAACACAGGCTAAATTGTCCCACCCGAAGCTCGAAGAGTGTAGGATGGTGCCCCTAGCCGGAATCGAACCAGCACTCCTTGCGGAACTCGATTTTGAGTCGAGCGCGTCTACCAATTCCGCCATAGGGGCTCAGGCCGGGCGGCCTGGATGGCGCGGGACTATACGGTTGGAGGGCTGTTCGTCAACTGGCCAATTCTCCGGCGCCCTCAAGATGCGACCAAACTGCGCCTTTCGATTTCGTGAGGGGGCTGCCATTGTGCAGCGCGGAAAATCTTTCTAGACAGGCGGCGCATCAAAGCGCGGCACGTCTGCGGGGACGGATGGCGTGCTCTGGGTCTTTGTTCTGTGCATGCCGTTAACCCCAACCTGCCTGCGCAATGGAACGACACGCATTAGGAGTGCCGATGCTTCGCGGACTTTACGACTGGACCTTGTCGCTGGCGGCCCGCAAATCCGCCGAATGGTGGCTGGCCTTCATCGCCTTCGTCGAAAGCTCGGTGTTCCTGGTGCCGGCCGACGTGCTCTATCTGCCGATGGCGCTGTCGCGGCCGGATCGCGCCTACCGCTATGCGCTGATCGCCACCGTCGCCTCGGTGCTGGGCGGCATCGCCGGCTGGTTCATCGGCCACTACGCCTATGACGCGGTGGCGAGGCCGATCCTCGAATTCTACGGCAAGTACGACGAGTTCGAAGCGCTGCGCGCAGGGGCAGGCGTCGGCTTCATCGTCCTGATGCTGATCACGTCGGGCGCTGCCCACCTGCCGCCGATCAAGGTGGTGACGATCCTGTCCGGCGTCATCGGCGTCAATTTGCTGTTGTTCGTGGTGCTGGCGATCGTGGCCCGCGGTGGCCGTTTCCTGCTGCTCGCCTGGCTGCTGCGCCATTATGGCGAACCGATCCGCGAATTCATCGAAAAGCGCCTCGGCCTCATCGCCGGCGCCGGCGCGGCTGCCCTGATTTTGCTCTATATCCTGGTCAAATACGCGTTCTGAACAGAACCATCGCGAGCCGGACGGACCGATTGAAATGACAGCGACCATGAATGCCGACACCGGACGCCAGCGCACGCTGACCGCCTTGTTCCTCGCCGTCGCCATGGCCGCCACCGTCGGCTCGGCGCTCGCCTTCCAGTATCTCGGCGGCTACATCCCCTGCCACCTCTGCCTCGAACAGCGCACGCCCTATTATATCGGCGTGCCGCTGATGGTGCTGGCGGTGATTGCATCGATGCTGCACGCACCCAGCTGGCTGACGCGCGGCCTGCTGGCCGTCGGCGGCATCCTGATGCTCTACGGCCTCTATCTCGGCGTCTACCACTCCGGCGTCGAATGGCAGTGGTGGGCCGGCCCGACCGATTGTACCGCAGGCGCCGGGCCGGTCGACACCGGCGGCAAGGGCGTGCTCGACGCGCTCGACAAATTCGTGCCGCCGTCCTGCGACAAAGCCGCCTTGCGCATCCTTGGCCTGTCCCTGGCCGGCTGGAACGCCATCGCCAGCCTGATCCTTGCCGCCGTCGCCTTCCGCGGCGCCCTCACCCGCGACTGATTGAGCAGCGCGACGCAGAGTTCGAGCAAAAATTCGCCGGGCTGAGTCGGATGGCGCGGCTTTCGACGTCCGAGCCAGGTCGACCCCCACTCCGTCTCGGCTTCGCCGAGCCACCTCTCCCCCGATCGACGGGGTAGAGGAAGGGCGCGAGCCTGTTGTAGCCAGCGCTCCTCCGAGAGAGGCTCCCTTCCTCTCCCTCCGGAGGGGGGAGAGGTGGCGCTGCGAAGCAGCGACGGAGTGGGGGAAGCCGGTCCTTAAGCGCGAAGCCGCTGATAAGTGAGCACGACCAAACTGGTCCGATACCGGGGAGTGTCGGATATCATGGTCTGGTAGGCGGAAGCGCAGACAATCGCTCCAGACGGCCAGCCTCCCGAATTCTCGAACGATCTCAGGGTTCGAGTTCGACATCCCAGTACAGATAATCCATCCAGCTCTCATGCAGATGGTTGGGCGGGAACAGGCGGCCATTGTTGTGCAGATCGTGCACCGTCGGCTGGAAAGGCTTCTGCAGCGGCCACATCTTGGCATGCGCCGGCATCATGCCGCCCTTCCTGAGGTTGCAGGGCGAACAGGCGGCAACGACATTCTCCCATGTCGTCGCGCCGCCGCGATGGCGGGGGATGACGTGATCGAAGGTCAGATCCTCCGGCGTGCCGCAATACTGGCACTGGAAGCGATCGCGCAGGAAGACGTTGAAGCGGGTGAAGGCCGGGTGCCTGGAGGGCTTCACATAGGCCTTCAGGCTGACCACGCTCGGCAGCTTCATCGAGAAGGTCGGCGAGGAGACGGCGTGCTCGTATTCGGCGACGATGTTCACCCGGTCGAGGAACACCGCCTTGATAGCATCCTGCCACGACCAGAGCGACAAGGGGTAATAGCTGAGCGGACGGTAATCCGCATTCAGCACCAGTGCTGGAAGCCCATCCGGAGATACGGCAACCGTCACGTGTTCACCTCCTTGGTTCTAGACCCGAACGGCGCGGATACTGTAAGCCCGACATGACAGGGATGTGAAGCGGATTGTCGCGTCGCCTAAGCGCCAAAAATGCATGATTTTTATGATTTTTTGCGGATTCAGGCCGGCGGCGCGGCGTCCCGCCCTCTGGTTTCGCGATAATAGGACCAGAAAAGCCGTGATGCGACACCTCGCCACGGGCTCCATGATTCGGCCAATGCGATCAGGGTTTTCTCCGGCGGACGCGGCTCGATGCCGAGCGCGTGGCCGACCGCGCTCTGCAGCGCGACGTCGCGCGCGGGGAAGATGTCGGGATGCCCGGCGGCGAATAAGAGATACACTTCCGCCGTCCACGGACCGATGCCGGACACCGCCGTCATCGTCGTGATCGCCTCCTCGGCATCGAGCGAACAGAGGTGATGAAGGTCGAGGCCGTCGACCACGGCCTGGGCAACAGCGATCAGGCCGCGCTGTTTGGGCCGCGACAGGCCGGCTTCGCGAAACATGTCCTCGCCGGCGGCCAGGATCGCCTGCGGCGTCAGCGGATCGACGAGCTTGGTCAGCCGGCCGAAGATGGCATCGGCACTGGCGCGGGACACTTGCTGCGAGACGACGATCGACGCCAGGCTTCGAAACCCCGGCTCGGACAGCCGCAGCGGCACCTCGCCGGCCATGCCGCGCACCTTTTCCAGGCGCGGGTCGATCACGCAAAGCGCATCGAGCCCCCGGGCAATGTCGTCTGATGTCACGATACGGCGCATGCTTTCTTGTTCCTCGACCGTCGACAGGGTAGCAATTGGCGAAGCGCCGCAAAACATGATTGCCGCCTGAGAGATGACACTCCTGACATTCCGCTTCGCGCCCAGCCCCAACGGCGACCTGCATCTCGGCCACGCCTATTCGGCGCTGCTCAACCAGAAGCTGGCGGCACGGGCGCACGGCCGCCTGCTGCTGCGCATCGAGGATATCGACACGACGCGCTGCACGCCGCAATTCGAGGCCGGCGTGCTTGCCGACCTGAAATGGCTGGGGCTTGGCTGGGAAGAGCCGGTGCGCCGCCAGTCCGAGCATTTCGCCGAATACCAGGCGGTGCTCGAGCGGTTGATCGCGGAGGAACTCGTCTACCCCGCCTTCATGAGCCGTGGCGAGATCCGCGCCTTCATCACCGACAGCGAAAAGCGTGGGCGCGACTGGCCGCGCGATCCCGATGGCGTGCCGCTCTACCCCGCCGTGGACAAGGCGCTGCCGCTGAAGGAACGCCAGCGGCGGATAGTCGAGAATGCGCCCTTCGCCTGGCGGCTGGATGTCGAGGCCGCCATGGCGCGTGTCGGCAAGGACCTGTCTTGGACAGAGTATTCCGACGAAACGCTTTCCGCGACGCGCTCCGTCGAAGCCCGCCCGCAGGACTGGGGCGACGTGATCTTGGCGCGCCGCGACATCCCGACCAGCTACCACCTCGCCGTCGTCATGGACGATGCGCTGCAAGGCGTCAGCCACGTCGTGCGCGGCCAGGACCTGTTTTCCGCCACCGGCGTGCAGCGCCTGCTGCAGCAACTCCTGGGGCTGCCGCAACCGGCCTATTTCCATCATCGTCTCATCCTCGGGCCCGACGGACGAAAGCTGTCGAAGAGCCTGGGCGATACCGGCCTTGCCGCCTTGTGCAATGCCGGCGCGTCGCCTGGCGATATCAGGGGGATGGTCGGGCTTTGAGCGCGGCGCGGCCAAGGTAACGCATGTCGAACTTGACGCCCGTTGAATTCCGGTGATGCATGGATCAATGGTTTCGTTTTGCACGCCGGGTTGAAGCGCAGTAGAGCAGCGCCACGGTCAACTCCCTCCAGTGCGGCGTCTGCGGAACATGCACAGCATCAAGCGGTTCATTCCCGCCACCTTCGTCGTCCTGTGGGCCACCGGCTTCATCGGTGCGCGCTACGCCATGCCGTGGGTGGAACCGTTCACCTTCCTCGCCGCGCGTTTCGTCCTCGCTGCCATCCTGCTGGCCGTCCTGATGCTTGTGCTTGGCTCGAAAAGAGCCACCCGCCAGGAGGCGCTGCATGCCACCGGCGCCGGCATCCTGATGCATGGCGTCTATCTCGGTGCCGTCTTCTGGGCCATCCACAGGGGCATGCCGGCCGGATTTTCGGCCCTGATCGTCGGCCTGCAGCCACTGATCACAGCGGTGCTTGCCGGTAAGTTTCTCGGCGAGGCGATCCTGCCGCGCCACTGGCTTGGCCTCGGCATCGGCCTCATCGGCATCGTCATCGTGCTGTGGCCGAAGCTCGGCGCGCTCGGCGGCGGCGTGACGGCAGCGACATTGACCGCCTCGCTGGTCTCGGTGCTCGGCATGAGCGCCGGCACCATCTGGCAGAAGCGCTTCGCCTCCGGCGGCGACCTCGTCGCGGCGACCATGTGGCAATATGTCGGCGGTGGTTCGCTGATGCTCCTCGCCTCGCTCGCCTTCGAAACCCACACGGTCATCATCAATGGCGAACTGATCTTCGCCATGGCCTGGCTGGTGCTGGTGCTGTCGCTCGGCGCCATCTTCCTGCTGATGGTCATGATCCGCGACGGCGAGATGTCGAAAGTGGCCTCGCTGTTCTACCTGGTACCGGCGGTGACGGCGGTCATCGCATGGGCCCTGTTCGACGAGCAGCTCAACGCCCTGCAGATCGTGGGCATGGCGATCACCACATTCGGCGTTGGCCTGGCAACGGCGCGGCAGACGAAGGGAAGAACTGTGGAATTGAGGAATTGAGGAATTGAGGAATTGAGGAATTGAGGAATTGAGGAATTGAGGAATTGAGGAATTGAGGAATTGAGGAAT